>JAICKM010000075.1 GCA_025927935.1 Chloroflexia bacterium
GCCCACATCCTCGTCGTGCGCACCGACGTCAGCGGCGACTACTCGCAATACGAGTTCGCCATCGTCGACGGCAACGCCGAGGACATCGACGGCTTCAACCTGCCGCTGTTCGGCTTCGACAGCCAGATCTCGCGCGTCGCCTTCTCGTTCAAGGTCGATTGCCCCAGCGACTTCGACTGCGCGCCGGAGACAGCCTGCCCGCCCGACCAGCCGCCGGAGCCGCTCATCGACTACCTGGCGAAGGACTACGCCAGCTTCCGCCGCTTGATGCTCGACCGCATGGCGGTGATCATGCCCGACTGGCGCGAGCGCAACGCCGCCGATGTGGGTATTGCCGCCGTCGAAGTGCTGGCCTACGCGGGCGATCAACTCAGCTATTACCAGGACGCGGTCGCCACCGAGGCGTACCTGGGCACGGCGCGCAAGCGGGTCTCGATCCGCCGCCACGCCCGGCTGCTCGACTACCCGATGCACGACGGCGCGAACGCCCGCGCCTGGGTGCAGTTGCAGGTCGATGCCGATAACGTCCAAGTGGCGCGCGGTACCCCGCTGCTGACCCAGATCGAGGCCCCGCGCGGCGCGCTGGCCCTGGATACGACGGCGGTGAACGTGGCCGTGGGCCAGGGCGCGCAGATCTTCGAGACCCTGGACGATATCCGGCTCTACATGGGGCACAACGAAATCGGCTTCTACACCTGGGGTGATGAGTCGTGCTGCCTGCCGCGCGGCGCCACCCAGGCGACATTACGCAACCCCGGCAACAGCCTGCAAAATCTGGCCGCGGGCGATGTGCTGATTTTCGAGGAGGTGCGCGGCCCGGAGACCGGCGTGCCCTCCGACGCCGACGCCACCCACCGCCACGCCGTGCGCCTCACAAGCGTCGCCTTCACCGAGGACCCGCTGGTCCCCGAAACGCCGGGCGATCCGCCGGGGGCGCAACGCCTGCGGGTGGTCGAGATCGAGTGGGCGGTCAGCGACGCCCTGCCCTTCCCGCTCTGCCTGTGGGACGTCGAAGACGCGACGGCGCCCGGCCCGAAGCAGCCGGTGAGCCTGGCGCGGGGCAACATCGTGCTGGCCGACCATGGCCGTACCTTCACGGGCGAAGCCCTGGCCGCGCTGCCGCCCATCGGCGACTACCGGCCCCAGTTGCAGCGCGGCCCGCTCACCCAGCAGGGCCGCGCTCGCGACGACTTCGGGCGGCTGTTGCACGACCCCGATACGGGCCAACCCATCCCGTACGACCGCACGGCCCCGGCCAGCGCCGCGCTGCGCTGGGAGCCGGGCGACGTGTTGCCCGCCGTCACGCTGCTGGAGACCGGCACGGAGAACATCCTCTGGTACCCACAACGCGACCTGCTGAACAGCGACCGCTTCGCCACCGACTTTGTCGTCGAGACCGAGGACGACGGCACGGCCAGCCTGCGCTTCGGCGACGGCGTGCTGGGCCGCCCGCCGCCCGCCGGGTTGCTGGCGACCTACCGGGTGGGCAACGGGCGCGCGGGCAACGTCGGCGCCGAGGCCATCGCCCATGTGCTGACCAACGATACGGCGATTATTAACGCGCGCAACCCGCTGCCGGCGCAGGGCGGGATGGAGCCGGAACCGATCGAGCAGGTGCGCCTTTACACGCCGCAGGCTTTCCGCACCCAGGAGCGCGCCGTCACCGCCGACGACTATGCCGCAGTCACCGAGCGGCATCCGGAGGTGCAAAAGGCCGCCGCGACCCTGCGCTGGACCGGAAGCTGGTACACCGTGTTCATCACCGTGGACCGCACCGGTGGGCTACCCATCGACACCGCGTTCGAGGACGACCTGCGCGCCTTCCTGGAGCGCTTCCGTATGGCCGGCCACGACGTGGAAATCGATGCGCCGCTGTTCGTGCCGCTGGATATTGAACTGACCGGCTGCGTGCAGCCCGGCCACTTCCCCGCCGATGTCGAACAGGCGCTGCTGGAAGCCTTCAGCAGCGTGGACCTGCCTGGCGGGCGGCGTGGGTTCTTCCACCCTGACAACTTCACGTTCGGCCAGCCGGTCTACCTCAGCCAGATCATCGCCACCGCCATGCAGGTGCCGGGCGTGGCCTGGATCGACGCCACCCGCTTCCAGCGCTGGGGCCAGGCTGCCCACGGCGAATTGGCCCAGGGATCTATCGGCTTCGGGCGGCTGGAGATCGCCCGCCTGGATAACGACCCGAACCGGGCCGAAAACGGCAAGATCGTGTTCAACCTGGGAGGTAACTAATGACCGCGCCCGGCTCGGCTTTGCCCACGCTCCCCGACGATACCTGCGGCTGCTGCGAAGGTGTCCAGCCGCTGACCCCCGTGCCCCACGAAAACCGGCCCGGCCTGCCGGCCCTGGCCTATCGCATCGGCACGCACGGCAGCTTCAAAGAGACGATGCAGGCCGCCCTTTCCGGCCAACCGGCCCTGGCCGAATTGCAGACCCGCGCCGAGGACGACCCGACGCTGGCGCTGATCGACGCCTGGGCCACCGTCGCCGATGTGCTCACCTTCTACCAGGAGCGCATCGCCAACGAAGGCTACCTGCGCACGGCCACCGAGCGCCGCTCCGTGCTGGAACTCGCCCGCGCCATCGGCTACGAACTCAACCCCGGCGTGGCGGCGAGCACGGTGCTGGCCTTCACGGTGGAGGACGCGCCGAGCCAGTTGAACGCGGCCACCACCGCGCAGACCAATCTGGCCGCCGCCGGGCAGGCCGTGGAGGACGACGCCAACGCGCCCAGCACGGCGACCGTGCCCCTGGGCACGCGCGTGCAGAGCATTCCGTCGCAGGGCAAGCTGCCGCAGACCTTCGAGACCATCGAAGCGATCCTGGCCCGCGCCGAGTGGAACGCCCTGCGCCCGCGCCAGACCCAGCCGCAGAAATTGGCGATCAGCGGTAGCACCCTGCAACTGGTGGGGCTGGACGGCACAAAGATCACCGCGCAGCAACTCTACCTGACGGGCACCAGCACGAACCTCAAGGCGGGCGATCTGCTGCTGGCCGCCGTGCGCGACAACGCCGGCGCCTTGCAGACGCTGCCCCTGGCCGTGCGCGCCGTCGTGCCCGAAGCGACGCTGAACCGCACTCGCGTGGACCTGGCCGCCAACCTGAGCGGCACGCCTGTTCTGCCCGCGGTCAGCCCGCCGGGGCCGGCCCAGGCTGACCAACCGCCCGCGCTGCAAGGCGAGCCGCTGGCCCTGACCGGCACGGCGGTCAACACCTACGTCCTGTCCCAGCGCTGGCGCGAGTCCGACCTGAGCGCCTTCCTGGCGGCGCAGGGCTGGAGCGCCCGTAAGGTGGCCCGGACCGCCAACCAGCCCGTCGTGACCACCACCACGCAGCCGCTGGATGGCGTATTTGCCTTCCGCGCCCGGCTGGGCTTCTTCGGCCACAACGCGCCCAGCTACAACAGCCTGCCCGCGCCCGGCGACGTGCTGCGCGGCGACGCCTATCCTAATGATTGGGACGAAAACGGCGGCTGGGAAATCTGGAAGGATCCCAACAAAACAAGTTTCATTATCTACGAGCGGACGAAGGCCGGCAGCAGCGCCTCCGTGTTGCGCGACCTGGATACGCCTGCGGGCGCGGACACGCGGGCGCTTGCCATAGGCGGTGGTCCGTCCAAGGACATCGTGATTGGCGGCACGGGGAACCTCTACTGGGATGACGCGGATGTGTACCTGGAGCGCACCGTGCAGGGCATCGTCGGCAACAGTTGGGCTGTGTTCGAATTGCCGACCGCTAATTACACTGTCTTCCAGATCGGCGCGGTCAACGAAACGTCGCTGGCCGCCTTCAGCGTCAGCGGCAAGGCCAACGGCCTGATCCTCAAGAACAAGGACGGCAGCACGCTGAATACCGGCAACAAAAAAGCGGCCCTGACCGTGCGCAAAACCACCGCTTACGTGCAGAGCGAACGGCTGACCCTGATCGATCTGCCCATCCAGGAACCGATCGCCGCGGGCGCCACCGCGCTGGTGCTCGACCGCCTGGTGCCGGGGTTGCAGGTGGGCCGCCAGTTGATCCTCAGCGGCGAACGCGCCGATCTGCCCGGCGTGAGCGGCAGCGAGGTCGTCACCCTGGCCGACATTATTCACGACCACGGCTACACCACGCTCTACTTCGCGGCGGCGTTACAGTACGGCTACACGCGCCAGAGCGTCGTGCTCACCGGCAACGTGGCGCGGGCGACGCACGGTGAGACGGTCCGCGAGGCCCTGGGCAACGGCGACGGCAGCGTGGCGAACCAGCGCTTCGTGCTTAAAAAACCGCCTCTGACCTATGTCTCCGCGCCCACGCCGAGCGGCGGCAAAAGCACCCTCGATCTGCGGGTGAACGGCCTGCTCTGGCAGGAGGTCTTCACCCTGTACGGCCTCGCCCCGCGCAGCGAGAACTATATCGTGCGCATCGACGACGACGGCAAAGCGACCGTCATCTTCGGCGACGGCCAGCAGGGCGCCCGGCTGCCCACCGGCCAGGAAAACGTCGTCGCCACCTACCGCAGCGGCATCGGCCCCGACGGCGAAGTCAGCGCGGGCAGCCTGACCCTGCTGCAAACCCGCCCGCTGGGCATCCGCGGCGTGACCAACCCGCTGCCCGCCGGCGGCGCACAGGCGCCGGAGCAACTGGCGGGCGCCCGCACCAACGCGCCGCTCACCGTGTTGACCCTGGATCGTATCGTCTCCTTGCAGGATTTCGAGGATTTCGCCCGCGCCTTTGCCGGGATCGGCAAGGCGCAAGCGACCCTGCTGTGGAACGGCCAGACCCGCCAGGTCCACGTCACCATCGCTTCGGCCAGCGGCACGGTAGTCGATTCCACCTCCGATCTGTTCAAGAACCTACGCACGGCGATGGACGCCGCCCGCGACCCGCTACAACACCTGGAGATCGTCAGCTTCCGCCCGCGCACGTTCAGCCTCGACGCCGGCATCCTGGTCGATGCGCCGCGCTACGTGCCCGCCGATGTGCTGGCCGGGGTCACGGCCGCGTTGCTGACGGCTTTCGCCTTCGCCGCGCGCAGTTTCGCCCAGCCCGTAACCGCCGCCGAGGTAATCGCGGTGATCCAGGCAGTACCCGGTGTGATCGCCGTCGATCTGAACACGCTCACCCCCGACACCGGGACGGCCCCCGCGCAACAGCCACCCACGTTGCTGTCCGCCGATCCCGGCGGTGTGGGCCTGGGCGCGGAGCTGCTGACGATCAACCCCAGCGGCATTAAGTTGAAGGAGATGACCACATGAGCACGGCCTCCGCCGACCGCCTGTACAACCTCCTCCCGGCCATCTATCGCATCAAGGATGTCGGCGAGGGCGAGCCGCTGCGTGCCTTGCTGGCGGTGATCACGGCGGAAGCCCAGAAGCTGGAAACCGACATCGCCGGGTTGTACGACAACTGGTTCATCGAAACCTGCGACGAGTGGGTGGTGCCCTACATCGGCGATCTGCTCGGCGTGCGCGGGCTGCGCCCCTTAAGCTCCGGCGCTTTCAGCCGGCGGGCCTACGTCGCCAACACCCTGGCCTACCGCCGCCGCAAGGGCACCGCCGCCGTGCTCGAACAACTGGCCCGCGACGTGACCGGCTGGCCCGCCCGCGCGGTCGAGTTCTTCGCGCTGCTGGGCACCACCCAGCACCAGAACCATATCCGCCTGCAAAACGTCCGCACGCCCGACCTGCGCGACACGAATCGCCTGGGCCTGCTCGACACGCCCTTCGACACCACCGGCCATACCGCCGAGGTGCGGCGCATCGCCGTCGAACGGGGCAAGTACAACATCCCTAACGTCGGCCTCTTCTTGTGGCGCTTGCAGAGCTACGCTATCGCCCTGGGCACGCCCCGCCCGGCCGCCGACCCGCCCGACGGCCGCTACTGGTTCAGCCCGCTGGGCAACGACGCCGCGCTGTTCACCCGCCCGCAAACCGAGCGCGAGATCACCCAACTGGCGGACGAGACCAATGTGCCCCAGCCGATCCGCCAGGCCGCTTTCTTTGCGGACCTGCAAAGCTACCACACCCGCTACGCGAGCGTCGCCCCGGCGGATCGTCCGGCAGACAGCATCTACTACGGCCCCAACGGTAGCCTGGACATCATCGCCGGTGGCGAACCGGTGCCGCCGATGGGTATTGTTTGCATGGATCTGCGGAACTGGGACCGGCCCCCGGCGGGCCGGGTGGGGGTGGACGTGCGGCGCGGGCGCCTGGCCTTCGCCACTGGCGAGACACCGGCCACGGTCCAGGTCAGCTACAATTACGGCTTCAGCGCCGACATCGGCGGCGGCCCCTACGACCGGCGCCAGGCGCCCGCGCAATCCGGCCAGGACGGGCCGGCCGAACCCGACACGGTGGCTACGCCCGCCGCGCTCGACGCCCTGATCCGCGTCCCCTCGACCGGCATCAGCACCCTGGCCGACGCGCTGGCCGCCTGGGACCCGGCGACCGCCCCGCGCACTGTGATCCAGATCGAGGACAACCGCACGTACGCGGAAGACCTGACCATCCCGATGGCCGGGGCTGCGCTGGTGATCCAGGCCGCCAACCGCAAGCGCCCGGTGCTGCTTGGCAACATCGCCGTCACCGGGGGCACGGGCACGGAAAGCCTGACCCTCAACGGGCTGTTGATCGCGGGTGCGCTGAATCTGCCGGGCAACCTGGCCGCCGTCACCCTGGCCCACTGCACGCTCGTGCCGGGGCGCGGGGTGGATGAGACCGGCGCGCCCCACGACCCCGCGGCGCCCAGCGTGATCGCCGCCGCCACCAACGACCGGCTCCAGATCACCGTCGATCACAGCATCACCGGCGCCCTGCGCGTGTCCGAGGAGATCGCGGGCCTGACCGTCCGCGACAGCATTGTCGACTCGCCCACCCGCGGTGGCCGGGCGACCATCCTGCCGGTGCTCCTGTCCGGCAACCTGGCGCCCTTCCCGGCGCTGGGGCCGGATACGCCAAAAGTCGTCAACGTGACCATCGGCGACGACGGTCCCTACGCGGCCACCCTGCCCGGCACGCCCACCAGCCTCAGCGACGCCCGTGACCAGTTGCAGACCGCGATCCAGGCCGCCCACAATAGCGAAGCGTTCACCGGCGCCCGTGTGATCAACGTCGCAAACCGCCTCGTGGTCCTGCCCGGCACACCGGGGATCGTCGTGGTCGAGCCGGCGGGCGCCGACAACACCGCGACGCAACTGCGCCTGGTGGCCGGGGCGGCCCGCCAGGTCTTCGCCCTGGTGAGCGGGTCGCTGACCGGCTTCAGCGGGCCGCAGGCCACGACGCCGCAACTCAACATCGCCATGGGCGGCGAGGAACCCCATACCGCCACGCTGACGACCGTGCCCAACACGCTGGCCCAGGCGCGCGATCAGCTCCAGGCCGCGATCCAGGCGGCGGATAGCAGCGCCGCCTTCACCGGCGCCCTCGTCGGCACACTGGACGACCGGCTGGTCGTGCTGCCGGGCACGGACCGCACGGAAGCCGTCTTCAGCGCCGCGCCCGGCGACGCCACCACCATCGGAGACCTGGCACTGGAGACCGACCGCCCGGCGATTGCCGCGAGCGAGGGCGGCCAGGCGCCTGGTCCTCCCGCCACGCTGGAGCGAGCGACCATCTGGGGCGCCACCTATGTCAAGGAACTGACCCTGGCCTCCGAGGTCATCTTCACCGGGGTGGCGCTGGTCGAGCATCGCCAGGCCGGCTGCGCGCGCTTCAGCTTTGTGCCGCCCGCCTCGCGCACCCCGCAACGCTACCGCTGCCAGCCGGATCTGGAAATCGCGACGGAGATCGCCGCGGCGGAGCAGGAGGCCAAGCAAAACAACACCGTGCTCACCCCCGCCCAGGCGGCGGCCGTCGCGGCGCGCGTGCGGGCCTGGCTACGCCCGGCCTTCACCGCCTCGCGCTATGGGCGCGCCGCTTACGGCCAGTTGAGCGCTGCCTGTCCGACTCAGATCACGACCGGGGCCGAGGATGGCGCCGAGATGGGCGTCTTCAACAGCTTGCAGGGCGCCGTGCGCGAGGCCAACCTGCGCACGGCCCTGAACGAACATCTACGCTTCGGACTCGAAGCCGGCATCTTCTACGTCACCTAAGGAGAGTACCATGCAGGGCGATATCACGCGGTCCACCTTCCGGCCGGAAAACCACTACGACGGCGTCCGTATGCAGCAGGGGCGCGTGCAACTGGATGCCGACTGGAACGAGCAAGTCGACATCCAGCAATACCGCGACCACATCATCCACGCCGACGTCATTGGCTCCTGCGGCGCGCCGAAAGAGGGCGGCGGCTTCGCGTTGCAGCCACAGAACGGCACCCTGGCCGCGACAGCCGGGCGGATTTACGTGGACGGCATCCTCTGTGAGAACGAGCAGGCCGTGGCGCTGACCGCCCAGCCCGACCTGCCCGGCTTCACCCTGCCCGCCGATGCGGGCCTCTATCTGGCCTTCCTCGATGTCTGGCAGCGCGACATCACCGCGCTCGACGACCCGCACATCCGCGAAGTCGCGCTGGGTGGCCCCGACACGGCCACGCGTAGCCGCGTGGTCTGGCAGATCAAGCTGCTGGAGGTGGGCGACGAGAACGCCACCGCGACCTGTAAGACCGACTTCCCCGCCTGGAACAACCTGACCGGCGCGACGAGCGGCACGCTCACGGCCCGCGCCCAGCCGGAGACGGGCACGCCGAACCCCTGCGTGGTCCCGCCCGGCGCCGGCTACCGCCGCGTGGAGAACCAGCTCTATCGGGTCGAGATCCATCAGGCGGGACCGGTGGGCACGGCCACCTTCAAGTGGTCGCGCGAGAACGGCTCCATCGCCACCGGCTGGACCGGCCAGAACGTCAACGACCTGACGGTCAGCGCGCCGGGCCGCGACAGCGTGCTCGGCTTCGCCGGGGGGCAGTGGATCGAACTGACCGATGACGCGCATGAACTGACGGGACAGCCCGGCACGCTGGTCAAGCTGCTCAAGGTCGAGGGCCAGGTGCTGACCATCGATGCCGGCACCGCCATCGGCAGCGTGCAGTTCAGCGACTTCCCGAACAACCCCAAGATCCGCCGCTGGGACCAGCCGGCGGGATCGGCGGGCGCACTCACGGTCGAGGTCCCGGCGACCAACGACGGCTTCCTTGCGCTGGAAGATGGCGTCGAAGTCAAGTTCGAAGCCAATGCTACCTACCGCGCGGGCGACTACTGGCTGATCCCGGCGCGCACCATCACGGGCGACATCGACTGGCCGCGCGACTCCGCCAACGCCTACCTGCCGCAGCCGCCGAACGGCATCCGCCATCACTACTGCCGCCTGGCCCTGGCCCGCTTCACGGATGAGACCTGGCAGGTGGTCGAGGATTGCCGCCCGCCCTTCCCCAGCCTGAGCACCATCTGCGCCGAGGATATCTGCTTTGACAACACCCAATGCCAGATGGTCGACGTGGTGACGGTGCAGGACGCGCTGGAACGGCTGTGCGGCGAGAACGATCTGCGCTTCCACAACAAGCACCTGCACGGCTGGGGCATCGTCTGCGGGCTGCGCGTCACCTGCGGGCCGGACGGCGAGGGAGAGCCACGCGCCAACGTCACCGTCCATCCTGGCTATGCGCTTGACTGTGAGGGCAACGACATCCGCCTCGACGACGATGCGACGCTCGACATCATGCGCATGATCGCTATCCTCCAGGAGCGCAATCCCAACGATCCGGTGCTGGACGCGAACGGCAACGGCGAGGTCTCCATGATCCTCGGCCTGAACGAGGCGCGGCAACATCTGATCACGATCGAGAAGTTTCGCCCGCCGGGTAACAACTTCCAGAGTCTGATCGCGGGCACGATGCTGCTCGACGTGTACAACGATTGCATCAAGAAGATCCAGGATTTCCTGCACGAGCAGTTGACCCCGCCCCCGGACGAGCAGGGCCTCCCGGCGGGTCCCGGCACCCAGCGCATCGCCGCGCTCTCGAACCTGCTGGCCCAGGGTGTCAACCCGCAAACGGGCCAGCGCCTGTTCATCTCGAAGCGGGAAGACGCCATTCTGCGTGACTTCTACGCGAAGCTGCGGGCGCTGTTGCAGAGCGAGACCTTCTGCGCCATGTTCGAGAACGCCCGCCCCTTCCCCGACTACCCGCCCGAACTGGATCAGATGGATACGATTTTCGCCAAGGGCGAGCACACGCGGCTGCGCCTGCGGCCCGGCGGCCACGAGGTCTACTCGGTCGGCACCGGCGCCAATCCGGTGAAGCCGGCCACCATCATCAACCGCTTCGACCTGGACCGCAACGTGCTGCGCAGCCAGATCGATCCGATTGCCGGCACCGAGACCGGGACCGGCACGAAGCTACAGGATACCGGCAAGGCCGCCGCGCAATCCGGCGACAGCGGCGCGGGCGCCGTGCAGGACGTGGCCTTCGCGCCCAACGGCAACCGAATCTATATGATCGCTCCGACGCGCACCGAAGAGAACACCTTCTTCCGCGTCGGCGACTTCGACCGGTCGGGCAACCTTACCTGGCGGCCCATCGTCACCATCTGCGGCGTCAAGCTGATCACCCTGGGCACCACCGCCGCCGACCCGAACAATGTCTATGCTGTCGGCGTCCATAAAGTCTCGGTGACGCAAAACGGCACCACGCGCACGCAGATCCAGGGCCTGGGCCTCTACAAGATCAACCCGGACAACGTCGACCCCAACATGGCGCCGGTCAAAGCATTCAACAGCGTGGGCCACCTGGTGATCACCGCCGACGGGCGCGCTTTCGCCACCGCCGCGCCGCCCAACACCGAGGCTACCGCCTACCAAGCTATCCTGGGCATCCAGTTGCCCGCGCTGACGCCCATCTTCCCCAACCGCGTGGATACGTTTGCTGTGGACAGCGGCAACGACGATATCGCCGTCTTCACGCGGGCCGAGGGGGCGGATCGCGAAACGATCTACGTCGTCACCGGGCCGTCGCAAGGCACCAAAGCGATCCAGGCATTCGACATGACCGGCACACGCATCGCCAATCCCATCACCGTGCTGAACACTGTGATCCGCTTGCAGACCTTCGCGCCCACGCGCATGTTGCTCATGACCTGGGAGGATGACTACTCTGTCCGCATGATCGACATGCGGAGCAATGCCCTCGTGCCGAATTACCTGCTGCCCATGCAGGTCAGCCCCATCGCGATCACCGCCGATGTGGCGCGGGCGCAACGGGTCTACGTGCTCAACTACTTCAGCAACACGCTGACTACGGCCAACGGCGCGCTCTTCCGCCCGGATTTCCGCTTCCCGCTGGCGATCTTGGCCGCCTACCGCAAAGCCGCGGTCGAAGCCTTCGCCGACCTGACCGCGGGCTTCCTGCAATACCTCAAGGACTGCCTGTGCGACCACTTCCTGGTCAATTGCCCGGAATGCACGGGCCAGGAAAAGCTCTACCTGGGCGCCGTCAGCATCCGTGCTAACCAGGTCTACAAAATCTGCAACTTCACGGGGCGCAAGACCGTCGGCAGTTTCCCCACCTGGAGCTACTGGCTGTCGCTGGTGCCGATCATGCCGATGATCGACCGCATGATCGAGCAGTTCTGCTGCACGGTGCTGCCGGATATCTTCCGCTACACCGCCCCGGCGTTCGACGAGCAGCAGACGTTTAACGCGAAGTCGCGCGTACAGGGCAACACGTTCCGCTCCGGTCTGGGCGCGGTCCAGGGCGCGGATCTCGGCGCCTGGGCGCGCAATCTGTTCACCAAGGGCCAGGCCACCGGCAACGTGCTCAACTTGGCGCTGCGCCAGCCGCAAGCCCGCGCCGGGTTGGCCGCCCCCACGATCATGGCCTCGGATATCGTCGGGCAGCCCGCCGATGAAGTCGCCACCCGGCTCAAGGACACCGGCGTGACCGTGCAGCGGGCGCCGTTTGACCCCACCAGCGCGCCAGGGTTGGCCGCCGACCTCGGCGGGTTCTTCCGCGAGCCGTCGCCCGGCAGCGCGGTCACGCTGCATGAAGAGGACGGCAAGGTCGTCTACTACAGCGTCGCCGCCACCGATCCGGCCACACAGCAACTGCGTGCCAGCGTCGGCACGCTCTCGGAATCCCTGCAAGCCAAAGATACCGAGATCCAACAGTTACGCACCACCCTCGAAGGCCAGCAAGCGACGCTGAATCAGGTGGAGACGCTGAAAACCAGCCTGGCCGAAGCGCAAACGCTGCTGGCTCAGCGAGAAACCGAACTGGGTACCCTGCGCAGCCAGGTTCAGGATCTGCAACGTGTGCAAACCGACCTGGCGCAGCAAGTGGCCCCCGACCGGGTGAAGGCACTGGAAACCCAACTGACCGAGTTGAGCAGCTTCCGCGATGAGGTACAGAAATTCATGCAGCGCCAGCCGCCGCCACAGAAGTAAGGAAGCCCATCATGACCACCACGCTTCGACGCCGGCGGCGTAGATCAATTCGACTGCGTTAGGCCGTTTGATAATCTCCGAAAGGAGAGTAGCCGTGCATACTTTCGCAGAGAACCAGAAGGCAGCGCAGCAGCCTGCGTCTGCCCAGGCTGCGACGCCCGAACGGCCACAATTTGGGCAAGGACACGCGGGGCGCTACGTCCAGCGCGCCGGCGGGAATCAAGGCGGCCCGCGGCTGCCGGGAGCAAATACAGGGAACGGCAACAGCGATCCACGGGCTGCCGGAACAGCCCCTTTCGGTCACGATTTCAGTCGCATTCCGGTACACTCTAATCCTGCCGGCGAACTTTCACCGGCGCGGGAGAGGACGGAGCCGGAGCGCCGCGCCAGGGACCGTGTCCGCGCCTTCGGCTCCATCCCGGTCAGAACCGCGCTGCGTCCCCACGAGGGCGCTCCTGAAACGCTGCGACGCGAGGCGGACATCTACGCGCAGGGCAAGACCCCGGTCCGCGTCGGCGGCCAGTTGGCGGCCTGGGATACCAAGCCGCTTGGCGCACCGGAGACCGGCGCGCACCTGCGCGAGATCGGGCGCCAGTTCGGGCCGGAGGGCGTGGAGCGATCCGTGCGCGGGCTGGCGCATACCCGCGGCGAAAAATTCGCGCATAGCGCGGCTGAGCATGCGGGTTTCTCGCCGGCCGCCCGCTCACCGGACGGCGGTCCGATCGGGCAGGAAGCGGCCGGCGCAATCAAAGTGAGCAATCCATCCGGTCCCTTGCCCGACGCTGTGCGCGAGAAGCTAACGAACGCGAGCGGCCACGACTTCGCCGGTATCGCGATCCACGACGACGCGAACGCCCATCGCGCCGCGGATCTCCTCAATGCGCGCGCCTTCACCATCGGACGTGGGATCTACTTCGCCCAGAACGAGTATCAGCCGGCAACCCCCGCCGGGATGCATTTACTCGCGCACGAGGCGGCGCACACAATCCAGCAACGCGGGCAGGAGTCGGAAGTGAACGCCCACGCCCGCACCACCAGCAGCGGTGATCGCGCCGAGGATGAGGCCACCCACTTTGCTGCTTACGTGACCGGCGGGCACGCGACCGCGCCGCCGCCGTTGACGCCCTCGACGCGAACCGGTCTGGTGCATCGTGTCATCAGCTTCACCCACGCCAACGACGCGTTTACGACGAACAATGTGGTCGCCGACGAGGACGCAACGGGGTTCCTGCTGGCGTCGGACCCCACCCCTTCGTTCCAATGGGACACGGACGTGACCATCCACGGGGTTGCGGGCGATCCGTTCGCCAACTTCGAGGTCGGCTTTCTCCAGGTCGAGCGTGTCTTCGGGATCAACGTCCACTGGGGCAGCGGGGCGAACGAGACCCATCGCCGGGTGCGGCCCGATCACCTGCCCCGGCGGGACGCCATAGCGGAGGCCAACATATGGTACGATGACGGTGGTCCTAGTCAGTCTGCGGCGTTCGCGGCCAACGGCGATGTTCGCAGCCCTTCGTTCGACGATTCACCCGGCACAGCGCGATTCCCGTGGGCAAACCCCACTCCCGGTCGCGCCAGCACGAGGGGCTGGTTCAATTACGGTGACGCATTCGTTACCTATTTGAGCGCGCGGGATACGACCGCCGGCACCGGCGCCGCTGCCTTCCGCGATCTCGCCAACGTCTACTGGAATCTCTCCGCCGAGGGCCGCTTCGACACGACGCAGGCTGTCGGCGCGCGCGTGACCTTGACCTCGCCTGGCGCGATTAACCACAGCCACGTCATCGAAGGGGGCAGCGGCGAGTTCCCGGCCATACATGGCGGCACCATCGCCAATGGTCATGATGTTACGACGGACACGTGAGCGCGGCGGGCCGCGTCCGCACCGTGCTCCTGTCCGGCGCTGTCGTGCCAGGCCCGCTGACCACCACGTTCGCGCGCCATGAAGGAGGCGGAACCACCTTGATCCATCACATTGTCAGGATACGATCCACTCCCGCCGTCACCGGCCCGGCGCTAGGCGTAGCAGAGGTCGCATCCGGAAAGAGGCCGCAGGAACGCTTGCGGTACCTCTTGCCGCCGGATCGGGTACCGGCGCATGCGCCGCTCGTGCTGCTGTGGCGCGGCGACCCGTTGTCGTCGCCGGACACAATCGTCCTCAAGGGCGCGCACAAGAGTGGGCAAGAGATCGCTGTGCAAATCGAACTGCGCCGGTTCGACGGCACTCTGCACGCGAACACTGTCACCGTGCCTATCGTGGAGATCGACCTCGGAGTGTTGGAGCCGGGGCACTACGAAGTATCAATCGCAGTGACCGAACTCTGGTTCAGTGATCTGGACCACCCGGAGAACGCCGCCAAACCGAGCACGCAGCATACGAGCTTTTCGTTTGTGGTTGTGTAACGGGCTATTCTGCGCCCGAATCTTGGACGAGAAAATCAGTTCCAGAGAAAGCCAGCCGACCTGTAGTCCAAATGCTGCAGGCCCAGCGGGACACGTACCCAGGCGCGCTGGGCAGCCAGATCCCGGATCGACCTTTTACGAGGGGGGTCGTGCAGCCATACGATATCGGTATCACTACAGGACGTGCAGGGCGGCAGGCAGCAGCGTTAGCGCAGCCGAGGATCGAGCGCGTCGACCAATGCATCGCCAAGGAAGTTGAAAGCGAATGTGATTAGCAGAAGACAGCTCGCCGGGATCCAGAGCATGTGCGGGGCGCTGATGAGATATGGCAGGGCGTCAGTTATCATGCCGCCCCAGGTCGGGGTGGGCGGTCGTACGCCAATGCCCAGAAACTCCAGCGTCGCTCCGGCAAGGATATAGCCTCGAACAGCAAGGGTACCGGTGACGATCAGCGGGCCGAGCACGTTGGGCAGCAGGTGTACCAGCATGATTCGCCAGCCCGGCACTCCAACAGCGCGGGCTGCCGTCACAAACTCCTTCTCGCGCAGCGACAGCACCTGCCCGCGCACCAGCCGCGCCACACCGATCCAACTGAGCAGCGACAGCGCCACCACAATCATGAC
>JAICKM010001057.1 GCA_025927935.1 Chloroflexia bacterium
ATCGTGGCTGGCGCGCGCCGGTGACGAGAAGGTGACGCGCCACCGCTGTCTGCAAGGACCCCGTCCAGGGGCGGCTTGAGATAACAGTGTCCTTTGGGGCGTGGCTACGATCTCTCTGTGTCATGCCCGGGCTTGGCCCGGGCACCCACGACTTTCTTCGTTGAAACAAAGACATGGGTGGCCGGGCCAAGACCTCATGTCCGTCCTGGACCTGAAAAGGTGACCCGTCTCGCGATGTGTCGATGATCGGGGGTCACGCCGGAAGATCTGGCGTGGAGCCCCAGGCACAGGAGACGGGTCATGCAGCAGTCTACACGATTTGTCGGATTGGACGTGCACAAGGAGACGATCACGGTTGCGGTTACGGCGGCCGGGGAGACGGGCCGAGCCACGGTCTTTGGCCGGATCGCCAACACCGGCGCGGCGCTGGCGAAGCTGGTGACGAAGCTGCACAGCGCCGGTGATGGCACGCTGGCGTTCTGCTACGAAGCCGGACCGTGCGGCTACACGGTGCATCGGACGCTGACCCGGCTGGGGGAGGATTGCCTGGTCGCGGCGCCCTCGATGATCCCGCGCAGCAGCGGGGAGCGGCAGAAGAACGATGAACGCGATGCCGCCAAGTTGGCCGTGCTGCACCGCGGCGGTCTGCTGACCCCGGTGTGGGTGCCGGACCCGGCGCATGAGGCGATGCGCGATCTGATCCGGGCGCGGCTTGCCGCGGTGCGGGCGGTGCGCACGGCGCGCCAGCAACTGAGCGCGTTCCTCTTGCGCCACGACCGTCTCTATCCCGGCCGCAGCGCGTGGACCCGTGCCCATCGCCGGTGGCTGGCAGAGCAAAGCTTCGCCGAGGCCGCGCAGCACATCGTCCTGGAGGAAAGCATCGAAGCGGTGCGGCAGGCGGAGCTGCGCCGCGATCGGGTGGACGCGCAGTTGCGGGCGCAGATCCCCACCTGGTCGCTGTTCCCGCTGGTGCGCAACCTGACCGCGCTGCGGGGGCTGGACGTGATCGGCGCGGCCGGGGTGGCGGCCGCCATCGGGGATGCCGCCCGCTTCCCCACCGCGCCGGACTTCATGGGCTATCTCGGCCTGGTTCCCTCCGAACATTCCTCCGGCCCGAAGCACCGGCTGGGCAGCATCACCAAGAGCGGTGACGTGCATGCGCGCACCATGTTGGTCGAAGCGGCCTGGGCCTATCGTTTCCCGCCACGCAAGGGAGCCCGCAAGCTCGGCGCGCTGGCCGCCGTCCCCGAACCGGTGCAGGAGATCGCCTGGAAGGCGCAACTGCGCCTGTGCCAGCGCTACCGGCGGATGATGGCCCAGGGAAAGCTCAAGCAGGTCGTGGTGACGGCGATCGCCCGCGAACTGGCCGGGTTCGTCTGGGCCGTGGCCCGCGCCAGCGCTCCGGGCTGACACCGCGGCAGCCGCCGCCGGCCCTGACGCCGGCATGACATCTGGCCGTCACGGCGGAGGGCGGGGCCGGTGTGGGCAACCCTCGACCGGGCTTTGGAACTCGACTTCCGCGCCAAGACAGAGGCAGGCCCGCGACGAACCAATGGTCTTGCGGAACCAACCCGCGCATCACAGGCTGATCAACCGTCGCTCAGTACCCGCCCTCCACCGTGCCGGCCTGTATCCGATACACAGGACCACCGCTCCAGCTTCTGTGTGGCGGCGATTGGCTACGCCCACCCCTCTTGAAAACGGACATGACAGCCCGGCCATGACACGGAGGTAGCGGCGGGATGCTGGTCGCGCACTGGGTCCGCTTATTCCCCGGTTTGCCCAACAAGACGCTTA
>JAICKM010000791.1 GCA_025927935.1 Chloroflexia bacterium
ATCGGGCGGGACCGGCCCAGCCTGGTCGTCCATCTCGACTGGACCAACTTCAGCCGCAGCATCCTGCCCTATGAGCAGGGCGCGCAGAGCAGCCTGGCGACCATCGAGGAAGTGGCGGCGACGGGCGCCGATGGCGTGATGACCTACCTGCTGCTGGGCGGCGACGATCCGCAAGCCGAGCGCGAGGAGATCGCCCGCAACGCCGCCGTCGCCCGCGCCTGCGAACGGTGGGGCATCGTCCACATGATCGAGCCGCGCCACAGCCAGGAGCGGCGCAAACCGGAGACCAAGCAAGATCTCGCCATCATGCGCCTCTACTGCCGCATCTCCGCCGAGATCGGGGCCGACCTGGTCAAGTGCATCTGGAGCGGCTCGGTGGAGAGTATGCAGGCCATCGTCGAGAGTTGCCCCGCGCCCGTGCTGATGGCCGGGGGCGCGCGCCAGGAGCGCGTGGCCGATGCCGTCGCGCTGGCCGAGCAGGCCATGGCCGCGGGCTGCCGGGGGCTGGTCTTCGGGCGCAACATCTACCAGGCGCCCGACCCGGCGGGCGTGCTGGCCGCCCTGCGCGCCGTCGTCCACGGCACCGGCACGGCCCGATAGTCGTGCGGTCCGGGCCAAAGGGGGTAGAGAAGTAGAGGTGAACGTGAAAGCCCAACTCGTGCAGGTGCGTTGGGATCTAGTTTTGAAGACTAGCATTCTGGTCTACATCTTGACCTTCATCTTCGGTATCGGTTTGTCGTTACTCTTGCCCGCTGTGCTCAACTGGGGCCGCGTGGATGCCCAGAATGCCGTTCAGGCGGTTTCCTTGATCACCCCCTTACTGGTGATAGTGGTGACGGGATACGGTGCATGGAGGGTTGCACGCAAGGTAGAACACGCGGCGCTGCTACAGGGCTTCCTTGTAGGCGTGGTGGTCGCAATCCTCTCTTTCCTCTTAGATGTGGCCTTTAGCATGAGGATTGATGCGGTGGGACTGGTACTCTATGCCCTGATGGTCGCCGCCGGGTTGCTCGGCGGCATCCTGGGTAGCCGAAGGTGAGCAGGACAAGGGAGCGCGCAAAACCGGACGGCACAGCGTTCTTAATCTAACGATCTCTGCGTCCTCGGCTCCTCCGCGGTGAGACGGAACCACGATCCGAGTAGAGGCCGATCGCATACCTGATGTAGCCAAGGAAGGATACCCCCGATGCAGGACGAAACGTTACGCAAGCAATTGGACGAAACGATCCAGGTCACGCAATATCTCCAGACACAACTACCCAAGATCCGCGACGTGGCGACGATGCTCATCGAGGCGCTGCGGGCCGGGTACCGCATCCTGGCCGTGGGCAACGGCGGCAGCGCCCTGGACGCCCAGCACCTGGCGTCCGAACTGGTGGGCCACTACCGCACCGACCACAAGCCGCTGCCCGCCTTCGCCCTGACCAGCGACGGCGGCATCCTGACGGCCATCGCCAACGACTACGACTTCGAGAGCGTGTTCTCCCGCCAGGTCGAGGCGCTGGGCGCGAAGGGCGATGTGCTGGTGGCGTTCAGCACCAGCGGCAAATCACGCAACGTGTTGAAGGCGCTGGACAAGGCCGGGGAGCGCGGCCTCGTGCGCCTGGGGCTGGCCGGGCACGACGGCGGCCAGATGCAGGGCCGCTGCGAGTATGACCTGTTCATCCCGTTCACGGACACGGCGCGCATCCAGGAAGCGCACCTGATGTTCATCCACCTGCTGTCCGAATACATCGACGAGGCGTTCGCGGAGTCATGACCGGCCCGCAGACGCCGCCCGCCCCGGACGCGGCCTGGGTCCTGGGCTTTGACGTGGGCGGCACGAAAACGGCGGCCATCGCGGGCAGCCTGACCGGGCAGGTGCTGGACCGGGCCGTGTTCGCCTCGCGGCCCGAACGCGGCTTCGCGCCGATGTGGGACGACATGGTCGCCGCCGGGCGTCGCCTGATCGCGGCGCGCGGGCAGCCGGTGGCCGTCGGCGTGAGCATCGGCGGGCCGCTGGACAGCGCGCGGGGCATCATCTACAGCCCGCCCAACCTGCCCGGCTGGGACGCCATCCCGCTCAAGGACCGGCTGCTGGACGCCTTCGGCGTGCCCGCCTATGTGGAGCACGACGCCAAAGCCTGCGCGCTGGCTGAATGGCTGTTCGGCGCGGCGCGCGGCCGCACCCAGGTCGTCTTCCTCACCTTCGGCACGGGGCTAGGCGCCGGGCTGATCCTCGACGGGCGCCTCTACCGGGGCGCGACCGACCACGCGGGCGAGGTGGGCCACTGGCGCATCGCCGCCGATGGGCCGCTGGTCTACGGCAAGCGCGGCTCGTGGGAAGGCTACAGCAGCGGGGCCGGGCTGGCCGCCCTGGCCGCTTACCAGTATCCGGACGCTTTCCCGCCGGACGTGACGGCGGCAGACATTATCACCCAGGCCCGCGCGGGCGACGAGCGGGCGCGCGAACTGATCACGCTCTCGGCCACCGCGCTGGGCCAGGGCATCGCGCTGCTGATCGACCTGCTCAACCCGCAGGTCGTCGTGCTGGGCAGCCTGGCTGTGCGCGCGGGCGACCTGTACTTGCCCATCGCCCGCCAGGTGGCCGCCGCCGAAGCGGGGCCGGAAGCGTTCCAGGCGTGCGCCATCGTGCCCGCCGCGCTCGGCGATCAACTGGGCGATGTGGCCGCGCTCTGTGCTGCGCTCTATCATGGGCAGATCGGGCCGGGCGTGGGCGCGTGATCCTGGTCGTCAACCCCAACCCGGCGCTCGACCGCGTGGCCGCCGTGCATTTCCGGCGCGGGGCCACGCTGCGCCCGGTGCGCTTCTCGACCTGGGCGGGCGGGTCAGGCGTCCACGCCGCCCACGTCGCCCATATGCTGGGCGCGGATGTGCTGGTGCAGGGCTTCGTCGCCGGGCACACCGGCGCCCTGTTCCGCGCACACCTGGCGCAAGATGGTCTGGCCGCCGACCTGGTGGACGTGCCTGGCGAAACCCGCCCGACGTTCTCCCTGCTCGACGTGGCCGAGGGCAACCTCTGCGACGTGGCCGAGGCCGGGCCGGAGGTGCCTCCGGAGGCCGCCGCCGCGCTGGAAGCCCGCTCCCTGGCCCGCATCCCCGCCGCTGAACTGCTGATCGTTTCCGGCAGCCTGCCCGCCGGGTGCCCGGCCACGCTGCCCGCGACCCTGGTACGGGCCGCGCGGGCGGCGGGCGTGCCCTGCATCGCCGACCTGGCGG
>JAICKM010000773.1 GCA_025927935.1 Chloroflexia bacterium
CCAGCGGCGTCCCGACGTATACGGGCTGGTGGGCAGCTATTCGGGCGCCACGCGCTACGATGATTACCGGGTCGAGCGTGAGTTGGAAACGGCGCCCCCGCGCGCCGTGCGTTTCTATTTGGTGGCTGGATTGTATGAGCGCTGCCTCAACCACCCGCATGGCGCGCCGGGCGGTCCCTGGGACCTGCTCGACAACCAGCGCCGCCTAGCCGCCGTCCTGGCCCGCCTCGGCATCGCTCACGAAGCCCATGAATACCCCGACGGCCACAACTGGGGCTTCTGGGCCGATCACCTCGCGGCGGGACTCGCCTGGCTCTTCGGCAGTGCTGAGTGCTGATCGCGCAGCGGTGCCGCAGGCACATTGCTGAGTGCTGAGTAATGACGAGAGACGAGTAAAGGAGAGAGGCGATCCCATGTAGGATCGCCTCTCTCCTGCTTTATACAAATGAGTACAGCACACCGCTAATCGCAACTGACCACTGACCACCGATCACTGACCACTCGTCGTCCTCAGCACTCAGCAATGTGCCTGCGGCACCGCTGCGCGATCAGCACTCAGCACTCGCTAGCTATGCTGCTTGCCGGGGCCTTCGTGGCGGCTGCCGCGATGGGCGGCGCGGCGGCCTTCGCGCGTCGTCCAGGGATCGTCGCTCCATTGCAGTTCGGCGCGGCCAATGACGACCGTATCGCCCGGCGCCACGCCCGCCGCTTCCAGCGCACGGCTGATGCCGCTCTTTTCCAGGATGTTCTGCAGGCGGTCCAGCGACTCCTCGTTGTCCATGCGGGTCATGTTGACCAGGCGCTCGATCCGGGTGCCGAACACCCGGTAGAAGCCATCCTCGACCTTGGTAACCGTAAAGTCGTTTTCGTCGATAGTCGGGCGTAGGCGATGGGTGGGCGCCTCTTCGTCCTCGCGCACGGGCGCGGGCGGCGCGGGGGCCAGGGCTTCGCGCGGCGGTAGCTCGCGCAGTTCGGCGGCGGTCCGGCCCACTAGTTCGGCGACGCCCTGGCCGGTGGCGGCGGAGATCGCCAGCACCGGGTAGCCGTGCGTGGTGAACCAGGTGCGCAGCCGGGGCCAGCGCTGCTGCACTTCGGGCAGGTCCATCTTGTTGATGACCACGATCTGTGGGCGCGTCGCCAGCGGCGCGCTGTACTCGGCCAGTTCGTGGTTGATGCGCTGGAAATCGGCGATGGGATTGCGTTCGGGCAGGTCAGCGCCTTCCAGCGCGGCTAGGTCCTCCTCGCTGACGCCGGGATACAGGCCCGATGCGCCGTCGATCAGGTGGATCAGCAGGCGGCAGCGCTCGACGTGGCGCAAGAACTCCAGCCCCAGCCCGGCGCCGCTGCTCGCGCCCTCGATCAGGCCGGGGATGTCGGCCACGACAAACGCCTGCTCGTCCACGGCCACCACCCCTAGCTGTGGCTCCAGCGTGGTGAATGGGTAGTCGGCAATCTTGGGCTTGGCCGCGCTGATCTGGCTGAGCAGTGTGGACTTCCCGGCGTTGGGATAGCCCACCAGGCCCACATCGGCGATCAGCTTGAGTTCCAGCAGGAGTGTACGCTCCTCGCCCGGCTCGCCGTTCTCGGCGATGCGTGGCGCCTGGTGGACCGACGTGGCGAAGTGGACGTTGCCCAGCCCGCCGCGCCCGCCCTTTGCCACGACAAGCTGTTGCCCCGGCTCGGTCAAGTCGAACTGCTCCATGCTGGTGACGTTCGGATCGATGATGTCCTGCTCGATCACCTGGACCACCGTGCCGGGCGGCACGTCGATGAACAGGTCCGCCCCGTTGGCGCCGTGCTGCTTCTTGGCGCGGCCGTTGCCGCCGTTGGGCGCGTCGAAGTGCTGCTTATGATAGAACGGCACGAGAGTGTTTAATTCGGGATTGACCCGCAGGATGACCGAGCCGCCCCGCCCGCCGTCGCCGCCGTCGGGTCCGCCGTTGGGGATGTAGCGCTCGCGCCGGAAGGACGCGCTGCCGTCGCCGCCCTTGCCCGCTTTCACATAGATTTTCGCTTTATCGTAAAACATGATCGTCCCTTCATTCCTTTGCTCTGGTATCTATTCAGTATACGTGCGGTGAGCAAGTTCCGGGCCTACTGTCCCACGGCGAGCAGGGCGGCGGCTTCGCGGATCGAGATGCGCTCGGTCTCGTGGGTCAGGGCAGTCTGGGCGGCGGCGAGGGGCAGCCAGTGAGGGATGTCCAGTTCCGGCGGTTGGGGTGCGGCCGGGCCGCTATCCGGGTCCACCGCGATAAGGAAATGGTCCACGACCTTGGTGGTCGGGCGGCCGCTACGCCCGGTGATCGGGTAGCGGATGGTGCGGATAAAGCACAAAATCTCGCCGCGCACGCCTGTTTCTTCGGCCAACTCGCGCAGCGCCGCCGCTTCCGCTGTCTCGCCGGGTTCGAGGTGGCCCTTGGGCAGCGACCAATCGCCGTAGCGCGGGCGCTCCAGGCAGAGCACCTCCCAGCCGCCATCCGCCCCCCGGCGCACCGGCACACCCCCGGCGGAGTGCTCTTCCTCGCCGTGCTCGGTGTGGATAGCGTAGTGTTCGTCGCTCATGCGGGCGCCTCCGCCAGCGCGATCAGGTCGTCCCAGGTTGCCAGCAGCGGGTCGGCTCCCGCCGCCTGCAACTCGGCGGCGGCGGTTGCGCCCCAGGGCACGCCGATGGGCCGCACGCCCGCGGCCAGCGCGGCGGCCAGGTCGCCCGCCGCATCGCCCACATAGGCGACATGGGCCGGATCGGGCGCGCGGCCCAGGCGCTCCAGGGCACAGAGCAGGGGATCGGGAAACGGCTTGTGCCGGGCGGTATCCTCCAGCCCGATCACCGCGCCGAAGTAGGGGCCGAGCGCGTGCAGGTTGAGGCCCATCTCCAGGATGCTGTGGCGCTTGCTGCTCACCAGGGCCAGCGCGGCGCCTCCGTCATGCAGGCGGGCCAGCATCTCGCGCGTGCCCGGCACCAGGCGCGCCAGCCGATCATGCCAGAGGTTGTTGTGCTCCTGATAGGTGGCGTAGAGCAGTTCGCCCTTGCCGGGCGCATAGGCTTCCAGGGCGGGGATGAGCGGCAGGCCGATGGTCGGCAGCACCGCTTCACGAGGGATGGGCGCCCCGCAGTGGACTTCCGTACAATGTTGCCAGGACGCCACGATCAGGTCCATCGTGTCGATCAGCGTGCCATCCAGGTCGAAGATAATGGTATGCAGCATCGTAGCTATCAGCCGTCAGCTATCAGCCGTCAGCTATGAGCTAAGCACACGACAATGCTGTGCTGTTGGCCCATAAGTGGACCTGATTGCTGATAGCTGACGGCTGATA
>JAICKM010001061.1 GCA_025927935.1 Chloroflexia bacterium
AACCGTCCAGGGAGCGCGGACCAGCGACTGTGAGTCCGCGCCGGGGCACCCGGTTGAAGTTCCCTTCCGAGCCGATGGGTGAACGGGCGACAACAGCGCCGCCCTGGTAGTCCACTCCGGTTGCGCCCCGTTAGCGGCGCCCACAAGCGCGCGTGCCCGGCTGCAAGCCCGGCGCGGGCGAAACCAGGGTGGTACCACGTGGCCGCGCCTCGTCCCTGCGAGAGGCGCGGCTTTTTGATTCTCTGTGTCTGTGGAGGTGTACCACAATGGACGAACAAGTAACCGGGTTGCGCGAGGAGGCGGAAGCGGCGCTGGCCGGCGTGACCGACCTGGCGGCGCTCGGCGAGTGGAAGGCCCACTACCTGGGCGACAAAGGCGCACTGACGGCCTTGCTGCGCGGCATCGGGCAACTGCCCAAGGACGAGCGCCCGGCGGCGGGCCAGGCGATCAACGCGGCCAAGCGCGTGCTGGAAACCCGGCTGGCCGAGACGACCGAGCGGCTGCGCGCCGCGGGCCTCGACACCATGCTGGAGGCCGAGCGGGTGGATGTCACTCTGCCGGGCCGCCCGCGCGCCGTCGGCAATCTGCATATCGTCACCCAGACGATGCGCACCGTCGTCGATACTTTCGCGCAGATGGGCTTCACGGTCGTCGAGGGGCCGGAGATCGAGCTGGACTATTACAACTTCACCCTGCTCAACATCCCGCCCGGCCACCCCGCCCGCTCGATGCAAGATACGTTCTACGTCGCAGGCAGCGACGACCTGGTGCTGCGCACGCATACGTCGCCCAACCAGATCCGCACCATGCTGCGCCAGCCGCCGCCCATTCGCGTGGTGGTGCCGGGCAAGTGCTTCCGCGCCGAGGCGACAGATGCCTCGCACGAAGCCTACTTCCACCAGATCGAGGGCCTGGCCGTGGACAAGAACATCACCATGGCCGACCTGAAGGGCACCCTGGCCGCGCTAGCCCGCGCCTTGTTCGGCAGCGAGCGCAAGGTGCGCTTCCGCTGCGACTACTTCTCCTACGTGGAGCCGGGCGTGGACCTGTCGATCGATTGCCTGATCTGCGGCGGGACGGGCTGCCGGTCCTGCAAGTTCACCGGGTTCCTGGAGATCATGGGCGCGGGCATGGTCCATCCGCAGGTTTTGCGCAACGGCGGCATCGACCCGGATGTCTACAGCGGATTTGCCTTCGGCATGGGCGTGGAGCGCATCGCGAACCTGCGCCACGCGGTGGACGATATTCGCCTGTACTACACAAACGACCTGCGCCTGTTGCGCCAGTTCAGCTAGGGAGAAGCAGCGATGGCTACAAGAGTACCGCTCTCGTGGCTGCGAGAGTACATCGATATCCAGGTGCCGCCCCAGGAACTGGCGAACCGCCTCATCCTGGCCGGCCTGGAAGTGGAACGGATCGACACCATCGGCAGCGAGTGGGACAAGGTGGTGGTCGGGCGGATCGCCACGCTGGAGCGCCACCCCAACGCCGACCGCCTCTGGGTGACGCAGGTAGACTACGGCGGCGAGGCCCGGCAGCAGGTGGTCACTGGGGCGCCGAACCTGCATGTGGGCGCTATGGTGCCGCTGGCGTTCCCTGGCGCCGTGCTGATCGACGGGCATAGCGACGCCCACGAAAAGATCACGCTCAAGCCGGGCAAGCTGCGCGGCATCGAGTCCATCGGGATGGTCTGTTCGGAACTGGAACTGGGCATCTCCGACGAGCACGAGGGCATCATGATCTTGCCCGACAGCGCGCCGCTGGGCGTGCCGCTGCAAGAGGTGCTG
>JAICKM010001034.1 GCA_025927935.1 Chloroflexia bacterium
GTTTGCCACAGCGCCAGGTCCATCTCGGTCGTCACGTTATGCGGCAAGCCGCGGGTCATCTCCAGGCGCACGCGCTCGGCATCCGGCAGGCGCCCGGCCAGCCGTTGCAGCGCGACCAGAGAGATCATCCCGGTCATCAGGCCGGGGATGATGTACCGTTTGACAATCACAAACGTGCCGAGCACGGCCTCATCCAGGAAAGCGACTTGTTGCGCGGGCGTGCGGGCCGCGGCTGCCCGCGCGGCCAGGCGCGCGATGCCCGCATCCGTGCCCCGGTCGATAGCCGCCCGGCGGGCGCGCGGGCGAAGCATATTCAGCACGACGCGCCCCAGGATCGGGCCGAAGCCGTACAGCAGATGGCCCAGGGTGTTCAACCGCGGCAGTCCCCGCCCCCGCCCCGGCGCCAGTCGCGGATCGTCCCACAACTTGTCGAGCGCTTGCCGCACGCCCGGATCGAGGAAGCGGGAGACGCGCAAGACCACCCGGCGCATGATCGGGTTACGCACCAGCGGGGTAATGTCGATGAACAATCGCTCGCCCGCCGTCAACAGCGTGCGCTGGGTTTCGGGCGTCATATGCGCGCCGAACATCCTGCCAAACCCGATCGCCCCCAGCGCAATTGCTTCCTGGCCCAGCGGGGTCAGCGGATCCAGTACGCCCTGCACGGCGGCAAACGAAAACATCACATGCGGCGGGTCGGCGGGCAATCCTGCGGGGACCGGGAACAGCGAGGTAATCGGGCGGGCCTGGAGCAAGAACAGCCGCCCGCCCGCCCACGCCCATTCCAGGTCTTGCGGTGTGCCGTAGAACTGCGCCACGCGCAAGCTGAGCGCCGCGAGGTCCGCGATCACGCCATCGGGCAGCGCCTGCTGCGCCGCCGCGTCGCCGGTGACGGTGACGGTGCCGCCGCCCGCCTGCCCGTGAATCGCCAGCGCCTTGGCGCCCAGCGTCTTGCTGCGAATGCGCCGGCTCCTGCGGTCCACCACATAGTGGTCCGGTTCCACCTGGCCGGAAACAAGCGCCTCGCCCAGGCCGAGCGTGGCGTCGATCACCACCTCGTCGCGCCTGCCGGTGAGCGGGTTGGCGGTAAAGAGCACGCCCGACGCCTCGCTGGGCACCTGTTCCTGCACCACCACGGCCAGGGCCACGTCGCCAGGCGCGATGCCGTTGCGGGCGCGGTAGCCCAACGCCCGCGCCGTCCACAGACTCGCCCAGCAGCGCACCACCGCATCCAGCACGGCCGCTTCGCCCACGATATTCAGGTAGGTGTCTTGCTGGCCCGCGAAAGACATATCGGGCAAGTCTTCCGCGGTAGCCGAGGAGCGCACCGCCACCGGCGGCGTGCCCAGCGCCCGGTACGCCGCCACCAGCGCCGCGGCCAATTCCGGCGGCAGGGTGCCCGCCTGGAAGCACGCCTGGATCGCCGCCGAGGCCGCGTCGAGCGAGGCCGGGTCCTCCGGACGGGCCGTCGCCGCTGCGGCCAGGATCGGCTCCGTCAGCTTATTCGCTGCGACAAACTCGTGGTACGCATCCGTCGTGACCAGGAAGCCGCCCGGCACGGGAAAACCGGCGCGGGTCAGCCGGGCCAGGTTCGCCCCTTTGCCGCCCACGACCGGGAGTGTGGCTTCAGCCGCATCCAGCGGCAGAATCATGGTCCCATCCGTCGCGCCGTCGCGCTGCGCATCAAGCATCTTCCGGCTCATATGTGCTCACCTTTCCATACGGCAAACCAGGCAACGCGGCCAGTCCTTGCTGCCCCATAGTTTCGGTTTTATTGTACGATTGTACAATAATTCCATTGTAGCACCAGATACCGTTAGAGTCAATAGATACACTCGACGCAAAACCTACCAGGCAAACCGGACGTAGGACAGGGGGGACTGCCCATAGCGCCGTTCACCCAGGCCATCTTAGTAGATCAGCCCA
>JAICKM010000836.1 GCA_025927935.1 Chloroflexia bacterium
CCCTGGGTGATGCCGAACCAGTTGCCGGTGATCGAGATCTGGGTCTCGGTGTCGTACTGCTCCACGCTGCCCGGCTCGATCCCGGTGATGTCGGGTGCCGGCTGCGGCGTGTCGGTCGGCCGCGCGGTCGGCGTGCTGGTCGGCGACGGCGCGGTGGTCGGCGTCTGCGTGGCCGTCGGCGGCACGGGCGTGTGCGTGCTGGTCGGCGCGGGCGTGTTGGTCGGCGCGGGGGTATTCGTCGGGCCGGGCGGCGGCGTGTTGGTCGGCGGGACCGTCGGCGGGGCGGTGGTCGGCGTGGCGGTGTTATCCGCCGCGTAGATCGACAGGTCAATGATCTTGGCGCCCTGGCCGCGCGTGGACGTGGCGGGCGAGCGGAACTCCAGGCAGCCGACGCCGCAGTCGTAGCCGGAGATCACGCCGTGGGCATAGGTGGTCTCGATGTAGCTGTAGAAAGTCTCCGTGGTCGGCACGTCGCGGAAGGTCGGCTGGGCGGGCGTCAGGATGCGCCAGCCGCGCCCTAGCGACACCATCTTGGTCAACTGGCCCCGCGTGACGTTGTTGGACCAGCGGAAGGTGCCGTCGGCGTAGCCGGAGATGATGCCGCGGGCATAGGCCGTCTCGATGTACGGATAGAATGCCGAGCCGGGCGGCACGTCGCTGAAATGCGGCTGCGCGGGTGTCACCAGGGAGAACCCGAAGGCCAGCACCAGCACCTTGGCGACCTGGCCGCGCGTGATGGTGGCGCTGGGCCGGAAGGTGCAATCGCTATAGCCGGAGATGGCGCCTTTGTTCACCAGGTCGGTGATGTAGGTGTAGAAGGTCGAGCCGGGCGGCACGTCGCTGAACTGGCCCGCCGGGCAGGCGGTGGGGCTGGCCGCGGGTGGGGTGTTCGTGGGCGGCACAGGCGGCGGTGTGGCCGTGGGCACAACGGGCGGCTGGGTCGCGGTGGGTACGCCGGGCGGTGGGGTTTGCGTCGGTGTAGGGCTGGCCGCGGGCAGGGCGACGAGAGCTTGCGCCAGGTTCCACAGGTTGGGCGTGCCCAGGCCGGTCACGGCGTCCCAGCCCGCGCCCGCGTTGTAGGCGCCGTTGGTGCCGCTGGTGATGTCGTGATAGGGCGGGTTCGGCCCGGCGTTGGCGGCCAGCGCGTACAGCAGCGGATTAGCGAAGCCGGTGCGCGCCCGGCCCTGTGCCACGAGATACTGGTCGGTGATCGCCAGCATCCCCGCCCACAGCGGCGCCGACAGGCTGGTGCCACCATATTGTGCGCAGGCGGGCGTGGTGTCGCCGTAGCAGGTGTACATGCCGGTGTTCGGGTCGCCCACGGCGGCCACGTCAGGATAGCCCCGGCGCGTGTTGTTGAAGCCGGGCGCCACCTGCCAGGATGGGCGGTTATAGAGTTCGGAGTAGCCGCCGCCGCTGCCCACCGGGAGCCCGCCCGGCCCGGACGCCTGGTACGCCCAGGCGCTCTCCCCCGGCCAGCCGGAGCCGATGTTACCGCTGACGGTGGTGCCGCCCACGGACAGCACGTAGCGGCTCGACGCCGGGTATTGCGGCGCCGGGTCGCGGGTGCCGAACGGCTGGTGCGAGCCGTGGTCGCCGCTGGAAAAGACGAAGGTGTGTCCCGTGGCGCTGCTGCTGGCGAGGATCGACTCAAACATGTTGGTCAACCCCAGTTCTTCGTTGCCGCCCCAGGAATTGCTGATCTGGCGGCTGTTGCCGCTGTCGGTCGCGGCCCGGTTCAGGGCGGTCGCCATGCTGGTGAGGTCGGCGGCGCATCCGCCGCCGGAGAGGGACGCGCCGCCCTGGTAATAGCGGATCTGCGCCTGGTAGGCGAACGCGCCCGCGGCCTCCACATCGAGGCCCGCTTCGCCGCCGGTGGTGCAGTTGGCATTGCCCACCTGGGTGACGACGAGCCGCCCATTGGCGCGGGTGGCGACGGCGGCCTGCGTGGCGGCGCCCCAGGCGTTCAGCGCGGCGTCGCCGGGCGGTGTGCCCCAGAGCACGATGGCAACGCTGCTGCCCGCGCCCGTGGCGCCCGTGGCCCAGAGCGGGTTGGCATTATACGCGTTGGCGAGGTCCTGCGGGTAGTACGGCGGGTGGCCGTTGGCCGAGCCGTTGGCCGTGGTGCGCAACTGGATGTCGTTCGACAGGCCAGCGATCCAGGCGACATCGGCACTCACGGCGGCGGGCAGGGTCGGCGCTTTGTCGGGGCCGTAGAAGCTGCGGTCCCCGGCGCGGTAATCCTGGATGGTGATACCGAGCAGGGCGTTGAAGGCGGCGGTGCTGCCCCGCGCCTCGACGTAGAGGTGATTGGGCGGGGTCCCCACGTCGGAGATGCCGCCGGCCCGCAGCCAGCCCAACACGTTCTTCTCGTGGCCCACGTCGGGATTAAACCGGGCATTGGCCTCGTCGAGCGTCAGGTAGTGCTCGAAGTTGGGGCTGCGCGGGTCGCCCGCCTCGGCCAGGAAGCGGTCCAGGGCGACCATATCGCGCATGGGCAGCATAAACAGCAGATGCAGCGGCGCGTCGGGCGCGTGGGCGCCCACGGCCTGGGCCTGGCCCTCACGCACCAGGCGTGGCACGGCGTCGGACAGGGCCCGCGAGCCGGGCGGTTGGGCCGCCGCCGGCAGGGGCCGGGCACCCCCCGCGCCCGCCCCGGCGACCAGCACAAATAGCAGCACCAGCGTCCACGCGCCAAGCTTGCGTAGCATAAGGGTTCCTCTCTCTGTAGCGAAGGCCGGGCCGGTCGCGCGCCCAGGATAGCGGCCGGCCGCCGTTTGCAGGTGCGGAAGCCCGCGCTCAGGAGCGGGCGGACCGGCGACCAGGGCGCCGGAGGCGGAATACAAGCGTCACGGATTGGGCCGAAGGAGCCGGGCAGACACAGGCCGCCCGCATATCAAGTAAAGTATAGGTAGGGTACTGAGCCGTGTCAATAGAATCGCGTGCCCGC
>JAICKM010000422.1 GCA_025927935.1 Chloroflexia bacterium
CAACCCAAGGGCCAGCAGGCCGAAGGTGCCCAGCACGAGGCTCCCGGTGCTGTTGGTCAGGATGGGGATGCCGCCGTTGACCAGGTTGTCGATCAGGAACAGGATCACTGGCACCAGCGTGATGCCCAGTTGCATACGGATCAGTTGCGACCGCGGGATGGTGGGCCGCTCTTCGAGGTTCATCAGCGGCGAGCTAACCTCGCCCTCAGTGAATCCGGCCACCTTGGTGAGCGTGCCCATGGGGTTGAAGGCCATCTGCACGACCGGCATCGGCACGTCTTCGACCAGCAGATCTTCCACCCGCGTGCCGGGGACCGCGCGCATACGGGCGTCCAGGATCAGGCGGGTCAGGTCGTCGAAGTCCTTGATGTCGGAGGTATAGAAAAACCCGGACTTGGCGCCCAACCCGGCCAGCAGCGAATAGACGATATGCTCCGGCGAGAGCGGCGCCCCGGCATATTGCACAAAGACGACGTAGCGCTCGCCAGGCAGAGCCATCGAGTGGAGCTTGACGATGCGTTGCCAGGGCAACGTCCGCCAGCGCACGAACTCGGTCACGGCGAGACCGTCCGATCGCACTTCGAGGCTAGGCAAGGCATCAGCGATCAGCGCTCCGGCGACCACGCTGAACAGCAAACTGGCGAAAGCCGTGATCAGCAGCAAGACGCTGTACACGCTGAAATTGGACAGCAATTGGACGAAGCGCGTCATCGTGTTGACGAGGTTCAGCACGCTCAACAAAATCAGGGCATAGCCCACCAGCCGCAACGGCAGCCAGAAGCGGGTCGGATAGCGGAACCGCTGGCCCTTCTCCGCGGGCGCTGCTGTTGCGGAGGCGCCCGGATAACCGGGCACCACGTAAGTCGGCCCCACCTGAGTGCTAGAAGAACCCACGCGACGCGGCATGGTCTTAGAAGCACCCGCCGCCACCGGCGCGGGCTTCTTGCGGAATAATGTAGGCACGGGGATCCCTCCTTTATCGGACCGGCGTCCGCCGGTCGGCCTCAATCCCTTCAGTTTATCATGAGCTTACCGCATTTGGCAATAGCCCATTTGGGTCAGATGCGCCTGGGAGGGAGCGCCGGGCCGGCGGGAAACTGGGATGCCGGTTCCGGCCCGGCATATACGAAAGCAGCTTCATGAAGTTATGACTACCACCGCACCGGGAGAGGCCCAGCGCGGAAAGACCCCTGCCGGGCACGGGCCAGGCATGAAGATCGCTCCGGTGTGGAAGGGGTCTGTTAAATGTGGTACAATACGATGCTGCCCTTTCGGGCGCGCGCCGGATAGTTTGCTACGGTGCGATCTGCCGCATTGCGGACCGCATAATGCGCCTGGCCCAGGTAATCGGGCGCAGATCCGGCTTGAATGTTCAAGGAAAACGAGGTCTCCCGCATGCCCTACAACCCGGCCAATCCGCTGATCGTGCAGAGCGATCGATCCATCCTGCTGGAAGTGGACAATTCCCTCTACGAGGCGGCGCGCGACGAACTGGCGCGCTTCGCCGAACTGGAGAAAAGCCCCGAACACATCCATACCTACCGTGTCACGCCGCTGTCGCTGTGGAACGCCGCCGCGTCGGGATCGACCGCCGCCGAAATCGTCGCCGCGCTGACCCGCTACAGCAAGTTCGACCTGCCCAGCAACGTCCTCGCCGACATCGAAGATTATGTCGCCCGCTTTGGCCGGGTCAAGTTACTCGTGGACGACACCGGGCGGCTGGTGCTGCGCTCGGCGGACACACTGCTCATTACTGAGATCCAGCGCAATTCGCACACGCGGCTCTTCCTGCGCGGGCGGATCGACGATCAGACGCTGGAAGTGGACCCGGCGGCGCGCGGACATATCAAGCAGGCGCTGGTGGAGTTCGGCTATCCGGCGGAAGACCTGGCGGGTTACGTTGACGGCGAGGAACTCACCTTCAGCCTGCGCCCGGTGGCCCTGGGCGGCGAGCCGTTCGATCTGCGCCATTACCAGCGCGACTCGGTGGGCGCGTTCTGGGCGGGCGGCAGCAGCCAGGGCGGCAGCGGCGTGATCGTGCTGCCCTGCGGCGCGGGCAAGACAGTCGTCGGCATGGGCGCCATGGAAAAGGTCCAGGCGCGCACGCTGATCCTGGCCCCCAGCACCTCGGCGGTGCGCCAGTGGATCCGCGAACTGCTCGACAAGACGACGCTGACGCCCGATCAGGTGGGCGAGTACACGGGCGAGCACAAAGAGATCCGCCCGGTGACTGTCACCACCTACCAGATTATGACTTACCGGCCCTTCACGGTGAACGAAAGCACGGGCGAATTGGGCGAGTTCCCGCACTTCCAACTGTTCACCAACCACAACTGGGGCCTGATTATCTACGACGAGGTCCACCTGCTGCCCGCGCCGGTCTTCCGCGTGACCGCCGAGATCCAGGCCCGCCGCCGCCTCGGCCTCACCGCCACCCTGGTGCGCGAGGATGGGCGCGAGGAGGATGTCTTCTCGCTGATCGGGCCGAAGAAATTCGACGTGCCCTGGAAAGACCTGGAGCAGCAGGGTTGGATCGCCACCGCCGAGTGCGCGGAGATCCGCATCAAGCTGCTGCCCAGTGAGCGCCTGGACTACGTCATGGCCGAAGACTCGCGCATCAAGTATCGCATCGCCGCCGAGAACCCGCTCAAGCTCGACGTGCTGCTGGCCCTGGTCGAGCGCCACCGCAACGACAACGTGCTGGTCATTGGGCAGTACATCGAGCAGTTGAAGCAGATCGCGGCCCAGTTGCAGGCCCCGCTGATTACCGGCAAGACGCCCAACCACGAGCGCGAGACGCTCTACCGTGATTTCCGCGAGGGCCGCATCAAGCTGCTGGTCGTCTCCAAGGTGGCGAACTTCGCCATCGATCTGCCCGACGCCAACGTCGCCATCCAGGTGTCGGGGACGTTCGGGTCGCGCCAGGAAGAAGCGCAGCGCCTGGGCCGCATCTTGCGCCCCAAGGCGGACGGCGGTCCAGCGCACTTCTACACGCTGGTCACGCGCGACACCAAGGACCAGGACTTTTCGGCCAATCGCCAGCTCTTCTTGACCGAACAGGGCTATCGCTATACAATCATGGACGCGCACGACGTCGTGCCCGACGTGGAGGCCAAAGTAGCCGCAGAACAGCGTATGCTGGAGCAGGAAGGCGCCGATGCGTTGCGGGCGCGGGCGGCAGAGCGGCGCAAGGCGCTGCTGAACGGCAGCGAGGACGCCGAAGACGAGGATGGGGCGCCGCGCAATGGGCGCAAGGCTGCGGCTCCCACCCCGGTCCCCGCCGACGGCACGAAGAAACGCCGGGGCCGCCCGCCGAAAGTCCGCCCGGAGACGGTCCAGGCGGCCGATCCGTCCGCGCCCGCGACGAACGGGGCCACCCCACACGCCACGGGCAATGGGACCGGCGCCGAGCGGGGCCGGGGCAGCCTGCGCTTAGTCAAGTAGCGGCGGACGCACCCCGCCGCGGGCTATCAGCCATCCAGAGGAGGAAAGCTGTGTCGGTAATCGCCGTTTTGGGATGCCAGTGGGGCGACGAGGGCAAGGGCAAAATCGTGGACTTGCTCGCCAGCCGGGCGCGGGTGGTGGTGCGCTGCAACGGCGGCCCGAATGCCGGGCATACCATCGTCAACTCGATGGGCACCTTCAAAATGCGCCTGACCCCGTCGGGGATCTTCCACCCGCGCACCATTTGCCTGATCGGTAACGGCGTCGTCGTGGACCCCGCCATCCTGCTGGAGGAGATCGATACCTTGCAAGCCGCCGGGATCGACGTCAGCCGCTTGCTGATCAGCGACCGGGCGCATGTGATCATGCCCTACCATCGCATCCTGGACGAACTGGAAGAGAATGACCGCGCGGCATCCGGCGACGGCTTCGCCCTCGGCACGACCAAGCGCGGCATCGGGCCGGCTTACGCCGACAAGACGGCGCGCATCGGCATCCGCATGGCCGACTTGCAGCACGAAGAGACGCTGCTCAGCAAGCTGTCCGTCGTGCTGAACTACAAGAACCGCATCCTGACCAAGCTCTACGGCGTCCAGCCGGTCAGCCTGCATGACACCTACCTGCAACTGATCGAGTATGGCCGGCGGCTGGGCAAGCACATTATTTCGAGCGACCTGGTGCTCAACCGCGCTCTCACCGAGAAGCACCACATCTTGCTCGAAGGCGCACAGGGCGCCCTGCTCGACCTGGACATCGGTACCTATCCCTATGTCACGTCGAGTAACCCGACGACCGCCGGGCTGTGCGTGGGCGCGGGCCTGCCCCCCACCGCCGTGGACGGCGCGCTCGGCGTCTATAAAGCCTACCAGACGCGCGTCGGCGAAGGCCCCTTCCCCACGGAACTCACCGGCGAGCAGGCCGACTTCCTGCGCAGCCAGGGCGGCGCGGGCCACCAGGAATTCGGCACCGTCACCGGGCGGCCCCGCCGGGTGGGCTGGTTCGACGCCGTGGCCGGGCGCTACATCGCGCGAGCCAACGGCCTGACCGCGCTGGCGATCACCCGGCTCGACTCGCTCGACCGCTTCCCGGTCATCAAGATCTGCACCGGCTACCAGGTGAACGACATGCTGCTACGCAGTGTGCCCGCCGAGATCGCCACGATGGAGATCGTGCAGCCGCAGTATGAGGAGCATCCGGGCTGGATGACCCCGACCAGCGATTGCCGCCACTGGGACGACTTGCCGCCCAACGCGCGCAAGTACCTGGCCCGCCTGCGCGAGTTGATGGGCGTGCGCATCGATCTCGTCTCCATCGGCCCCGACCGCGAGCAGACGATTCTGCTGCGCGAGCCTTTCGACGCCCTGCCCGACATCGTCAGCCGCTTCGTCGACACGGTCCAGGACCGCGGCGCCAGTCTGTAGCGCGGCAGACCCTTATTGAGCGCCGCCGTCCCCGGTGATATACTGATCCTGGCGGGCGGGCTGCTGCGGCTGGTTACGCTGCCCGCCGGGCTGTTGCTGGGCGGCGGCGCGGGAGCCGGGCTGCTGTTGCGGCGCCTGGGCAGCGAACCCGCCGCCGTCGAGCGCGCCGGGCGCCGGTTGGCCCGCCCGCTGCTGCTGATCTTGATCGCCGCGCTGGTGCCGCTGGCCCTGGTTGAGACGCTCCAGCAGACCGGCGCGCCGCTGACCCTGGCCGTGTTGACCGACCTGCTGCCCTATATGCTGCTGAACACGCTGTTCGGTGTGGTCTGGGCGGCGCACGCGGCCATCCTGGGCCTGCTCTGGGTGCGTCTGCGCGCCGGGCACACGCCGGGGCTGATCGGCGCCCTAGCCCTGCTGGTGGCCTGGCCGCAACTGGGCCACCTGGCGCCCAATTTCGCCATCCTGGCGCCGGACACACTCGCGGAGTTGGGCTGGCTGGGCGCGCACCGGGCCGGGGCCGCGCTCTGGCCGGGCACGCTGGCCGTGTTGCTGGCCTGGAGCCGGGCCGGGGGACCGGTCCAGCGCCCCTGGGGCGCGGCGTTCTTCCGGCTGGCCTTGCCGGGCGCCGGGCTGCTGTTGGGCGGCGCGGCGGGCGTGCTACTCGACCACGGCGGCGTGGCGACCCTCACCGGGGCCACCCTCTTCGGGAGCCTGGTGCAAATCAAAATCGTGTTGTTGCTCAGCCTGCTCGCCCTGGGCGCCTGGCATTTCCGGCGCTATCGCAGTGCCGCTGCGCCCGACCGCAGCACGCTGGCCGCGGAAGTCGCCGTCGCCGGGGCGGCCATCGCGCTGGGCGCGATCCTGGGCGTCTTGCCGAGTCCCGGCAGCTAACCCGCCCCGCTGGAGCTGATCTGTGCCTATGTTCTCCAAGCGCACCACGTGGAACCTCACCGGCAATGCCTGGGCCGGCCTGGCTGCGCGCAAGCGGGCGGCGGGCACGCCGCTGCTGGATCTGACCGAGTCCAACCCCACGCGCTGCGGCTTTGACTACCACGATGCGGGCCTGGACGCCCTGGCCGATCCTGCGGCGGTATATTACCGGCCCGCCGCACGGGGCGCAGCAGAAGCGCGCGCCGCCGTCGCCGCCTATTACGCAACGCATGGCCTGGCCGTCGATCCCGAATCGGTGATCCTGACGGCGAGCACCAGCGAGGGCTACAGCTACCTGTTCAAGCTACTGGCCGACCCTGGCGACGAAGTGCTGGCCCTCCTGCCCAGCTACCCGCTGTTCGAGTACCTGGCCCAACTCGACGGCGTGCGCCTGGCGCCCTACCCGTTGCGCTACGACGGCGCCTGGTTTATCGACTTCCCGGCGCTGGAGGCGGCGCTGACCCCGCGCACCC
>JAICKM010000232.1 GCA_025927935.1 Chloroflexia bacterium
ACCACGCAGCGCGCCCCCCGCAGCGCGCGGGCCACGGCGACCACCGCCGGTTCTTCCGGCGCGGGAGCCGGCGCTTCGTCCGCCGCCATCTCGCCCACATGGAGGGCGGCGACCGTCATCTGCTCGGCGGGCCAGTCCACTACGGAGAGGTCCGCGGGTTCGCCGGAGCCGTAGCGCCAGTCGTCGTAATATGGGCTGAGCGCGGTGGCCGTGCGCACGGTGACGACCTGCGGGCGGGCGTCGGGCATAGCGTAGGTGGTGAACAGGCGCCCGCTCCACTCGCGGCGCGTCGCCAGCAGCGTGCCGGAGGCCGGGTCCAGGTCCAGCGTGGCCGGGTCCGCCGCCGAAATCAGGCCGCTGCCCAGCCGCCGGGCCAGACGTGGCGCGCAATCGCGGGCCAACGAGCCGTCGGCCAGCAGGATCACCGCGGGGCGCCGCTCCGCGACCAGCGTGGCAACCGCCGCGCTCCAGGCCGGGGCCGCGTAGGCGGCCAGGTGCGCGTCGCGCAGCAGCAAGGCGCTGTCCGCGCCGTAGGCGATGGCTTCGTTAGTCAGCGGCGTCCAGGCGTCTTCCTCGTCCACGGCGGGCACACCCAGCAACAGCGCCGTCACCGGCGCCCCGCTCTGGTCGGCCAGCGCGCGGGCCACGCCCAGCAGCCGCGCCCCCGCGCCGCTCAACCGCCCCTCATCATGCTCGACCAGTACCCAGATGCCCCGGTACTCGCCGGATGTCGAGTCCATAGTTTCCCCTTCGTATAGCCGTCAGCCGTCAGCCGTCAGCTATCAGGCGACGATGGAACGGCAATCACTGCTGAACATAGACACTAAAATAACTCGTACTCAGCACTCAGCACTCAGGACTGGCGTAGCGCCGGGAGCAAGACAGCCACGCTCTCCTCAACCGGGCCGGTCAGGCGCTCGGCGGCGGGAGCCTCGCCCAGGGCGGCGCGGCGGACGATGACGCGGCGGACGCCTTGCGCGGCGTTTGCGCCGGTGAGGCCCAGCGCGGCCACGTCCACTCGCTCCACCTGCCCTTTGCGGTAGGCGGCCAGCACATCGCCGCCCCGCGGGTAGCGCGGAGTCAGCGCGGCGTTGGGCAGCAGCGAGACCACCAGCGGCAAGGCCGCCTCGACGGTGCGCAGCCCGGCCACCCACTGCTGGTCGGCGCGCAGGCGGGCCGGGTCGTCGGGCGCCGGGGCCAGGGTCAGTGCCGCCGTGATCTGCGTCCAGCCCAGGTCTTCGGCCAGCATCGGGCCGATCTCGTCGGGCACGCCGCCCGGCGCGTCCGCGCCGAGGACCACCAGATTCGCCTTGCCGTCGCCGGTCGCTTGGCCGATCACGGCAGCTAACGCACTCGCCGTCACATAGGAGTCGGCGTCGCGGGCGCCCGTGACCAGCACAGCGCGGGTGGCGCCGCGGGCCAGCGCCTCGCGCAGCACCGTCTCGGCGGCGTCGGCCACCTCGGACTCCACAGCCACCGCGGTGAGCGTGCCGTCCGCTCCGGCGGCCTGTAGGGATACCGCGGCAGCCAGCGCGGCCCGGTCGGCGGGGTGCAGCACCCAGGTGCCTTCGCCGAAGGCCGAGACGCCCAGCGGCACGTCCTGGGGCACCTCCACGGCGCCGGTGGTCAGGTTGAAGCGAAACTTGTCCCAGCCGGGGGCCGGGCGGACGAAGCTGACGATGTTCATGCGCGGTATCCCATCTGGCGATACGTCTCCTGGGCGATGATCATGCGCTGCACCTCGTTGGTGCCCTCGAAGATGCGGGCGATGCGCTCGTCGCGGAAGTGCCGTTCCACCGGAGCGCCCTGGCGCAGACCCGCCTTGCCATGGACCTGGACGGCCCGGTCCACCGTGCGCGCACCCACTTCGGTCGCGTAAGCCTTGATCATGGCCGACTCGCGGCTCACCTTCTTACCCTGGTCGAACAGCCAGGCGGCGCTGTAGACCATATGGCGCAGCGCGGCGACCTCCATGGCCGTGTCGGCGATCATCCATTGGATGGCCTGGCGGTTGGCTAGCGACTGGTCCATCTCGACCGCCGCCTGCGCCCAGCGTACCATCGTCTCCAGGCCGTACTGCGCGCCGCCGAGCGCCGCCGCGCCCAGGCTGAGCCGCCCGCCGTCGAGCGTCTTCATCGCGGTGAGGAACCCGGCGCCGACCATGCCGATCACATTCTCGCGCGGCACGCGGCAGTTCTCGAAGATCAGCAGGGCCGTGTCTGAGCCATGGAGGCCCATCTTCTCCTCCAGCCGGGCCACGGTGACTCCGCCGAACTCCTTCTCGACGATAAAGGCGCTGATGCCGCCGCGCGCGCCCATGCTGCGGTCGTTGGCGGCGAAGACGCTGAGGATATCGGCGCGGTTGCCGTTGGAGGCCCACAGCTTGGTGCCGTTCAGCACCCAATGGTCGCCGTCGCGGGTGGCGGTGGTGCGCAGGTTCGCAGCGTCGGACCCGGCCTGCGGCTCGGTCAGGCAGAAGGCGGCCAGCTTTTCGCCCCGGCAGAGCGCGGGCATATAGCGCTGCTTCTGCTCCTCGCTGCCGTCGATGTAGATGGCGCCGCCGCCGATACCGATATGCGCGCCGACGATCACGCCCACGGCGGACGAGGCGCGGGCGATCTCTTCCATCATGATACAGTAGCCCAGTTCGCCCGCGCCGCCCCCGCCGTACTTGGTGGAGAAGGGCAGCCCGAACATGCCGGCCTGGGCCATCTTGCGCACCAGCGAGGGCGGCGTGCAGTCCTCCCGGTCGATCTGCGCGGCGATGGGCGCGATCTCGGCGTCCACGAACTCGCGAATGGTGCGCTGGAGCATCCGGTACTCCGGCGGCAGCGTGTAGTCCATCCTTGCTCCGTCCTATCTACTGGAACGAGGGCTTGCGCTTCTCGATAAACGCGCTCAGGCCCTCGCGCATGTCGGGCGTGCCGACCAGCTTGCTGAAGCGGTCGCGCTCCATCGCCAGCGCCTCGGTCTGCGGCTTGCCGTAGCTGTCCTGGACCATGCTCAGGATGGCCTGGACCGAGCCGGACGGCTTGTTCGCCAGCACGCGAGCCATGTTGCGCGCCTCGCGCACGACGGTGCCCTCCGGCACGACTTTGTTGACCAGGCCCATGCGCAAGGCTTCCTGCGCGCTGATGTCGGTGCCCATGAGCATAACTTCGAGGGCGCGGGCGGGGCCGACCAGTCGGGTCAGGCGCACGGTGCCGCCGAAGCCGGGGATGATGCCCAGGTTGATCTCCGGCTGGCCGAAGCGGGCGCGGTCGCTGGCGATGCGAAAGTCACAGGCCAGGGCCAGCTCGTTGCCGCCGCCCAGACAGGCCCCGTTGACGGCGGCGATCACCGGCACGGGCAGGCTGTCCAGCCGGTCGAACACGCCATGCGCCTCGTTCAGGATCGGCAGCGCCTGATCCGGCGTCTGCAACCCGGCAATGTCCTTGATATCGGCGCCCGCGATAAACACTTGCCCCGCCGCCGTGATGACCACGGCGCGCACGTCCTTGTTGCCTTCGAGTTCGCCCAGCACATCGGCCAACTCGCGGATCGTGGCCCCGTCCAGCACGTTGACCGGCGGGTGATCGATGGTCACGGTCGCGACCCTATCTTCAATGCTCAATTTCACAAACTGGCGCTCTGCCATGTGTTTTGCTCCCTTGCAATCAGCTTGTCAGCCGTCAGCTATTATCTATCGGGTAGTGTGCAAACGGGGGAGCGCCAAGTGCCAAAGACGATCCCAGTGCATCCGGCACTCGTCGTACTCAGCACTCAGCACTCAGCACTCAGCACTCAGCACTCAGCACTCAGGTGTATTCTAGGAAGCCCTGGCCGGTCTTTTTGCCCAGTTCCCCGGCGGCGACCTTCTCGCGCAGCAGCGGGGCGGGCGTGAAGCGCGGGCCTAGCTCCTGCTCCCAGGTCTCCAGTTCGTGTAAGACGGTGTCCAGACCCATCTCGTCGGCCATTTCCAGCGGACTCTTGGGGAACCCGGCCCCCGCTTGCATCGCCAGCCCGATGTCGCCCAGGCCCGCGATGTTCTCGGACACACAGTAGGCGGCCTCGTTCAAGAGGGGCAGCAGCAGCCGGTTGGGCGTGAAGCGCGTGCCCTTGATGCCGGTTTCGGCCTGCACTTCGGCGATCAATTCGTCGAGCGTGGGGCCGCTCTCGTCGCCGTAGGTGTAGAAGCCCTTGCCGCTCTTCTGGCCGAGCCGCCCGGCCTCCACCAGCTTGCCGATGAGGTGCGACGCGGGCATGCGGTCGCCATACGCCGCGGCCATGGTCATGCCCGCGTGGTAGCAAACATCCAGCCCGAGCATATCGGCAAGGGTGAACGGCCCCAGCGGCATCCCGGCCTCGACCATCGCCGTGTCGATCTCCTCGGCGCTCGCCGCGCCTTCTTCCAGGGCGAAGATCGCTTCGTTCAGGTAGGGACTCAGCAGGCGGTTGACCAGGAAGCCGGGGCACTCTTTCACCACCACCGGGATCTTGCGCAACTCCCTGGCGAACTGGATGGTGCCTTCCACCGTCTCCTCACTCGTCTCGCCGCCGGGGATGACCTCGACCAGCTTCATGACATGGGCGGGGTTGAAGAAGTGCAGGCCGACGACCTGGCCGGGGCGGTTGGTGACTTCGGCCATGGCGCTGATCGAGAGAGCCGAGGTGTTGCTGGCGAGCACGGCGCCGGAGTGGAGGATGCCGTCCAACTCTTTGAAGACGGCCTGTTTGACGGCCAGTTTTTCGGGGACGGCCTCGATGGCGATATCCACGTCGTCGAAGCCGGTGTAGTCGAGTTGCGGCGTGATGAGCGCCATCTTCTCCTCGACCTGCGCGGCGGACATCTTGCCCTTGCGGGCGCGGTCCTCGTAAATCCCACGGGCTTTCGCCATGCCCGCGTCCAGTGCGGCCTGATCCACGTCCTTGAGGATCACCGGGAGGCCGCTGTAGCTGATGACCTGCGCGATGGAGCCGCCCATCGCCCCTGCCCCAATCACAGCGGCTTTGAAGATAAACATGGCTGCCTCCGCTATAGTCTAACCAAGCGGTTAGTTTTTGGGACCGAATATACTCCACCGTCTGCACGGGGAGTGGTACCGCCATTGTAGATCACCGCGCCGGAAATTGTCAACCACGGCACACCGGCAGCCGTTCAAACGCACCGCGGAGGCGCCGAGAACGCAGAAATCATTAAAGTAAGTGCGGTTTACGATCCTGGTTTCAGCGGGAGCAGACCGGCAATTAGGCGGTTAGCGGCATCGGCGCGGTAGTCAAGCCGGCCACCTGGCCCCATTCCTGAGTCTCTGCGTTCTCGGCGCCGACGCGGTGCGAAGCCTGATCTAGAGTCCCACCAAGGCGTTAATTAGATCTAACAGGCGATCCAGGTCAAACGGCTTGCGGATGAGGGCGGCATACTCGCAGTCAACCAAGCTGACAGCGCCGGGCGCGGCAGTCATCAGCACAAGGGGAATGGCGTGAAAGGTCGGGTCGGCCTGCATCCGGCGGCACATCTCCCGGCCATCCATCACGGGCATCATTACATCGCATAAGACCAGATCGGGCCGCACCGTGGGCAGCGCGGCGAGTCCGGCGCGCCCGTCGCCCACCGTGACGACGTGGTAGCCCGCGTCCTCCAGCACGGCGCTGAGGACCTCGGTGAGGATGAGTTCGTCCTCCACAATAAGGATGGTTTTCATGGCACCGCGTCCCCGGCCCACGCTCCTCTCCGGCGGGCGGCCGGCATGGCCCGCAGTGGCGGGTGGGTGGCGGCGATGCGGTTAGTGATAATCTCGGTGATGCCGCGCATGGGCAGTTCGACCTCGGGCGCTGAAGAGACGAGCGAGTTCCCTGGAAAAGCGCACGCGCACAGCCTGTTTAGAGCGCGCAAGGCCCAGCGCCGCAAGAAACGGGCCAATGCCATCCGGCGCGACGATGCAGCGCCCCGGGACCGGCGGATGGCTCGGCATGGGAACGCGCCCCGGCAACAAAAATGGGGCGGGCCGCTGTGACGGCCCACCCCATCCTGATTGGCTGCCCCGCCGGGCGCCTACGCGCGTTCGAGCACGACCGCCGCGCCCTGGCCGCCGCCTACACAGAGCGTCGCCACGCCGTATTGGACGTTCTTCTTCTGCATTTCGCGGGCCAGCGTGAGCAACAGCCGCACGCCGGTCGCGCCGATGGGATGGCCCAGGGCGATGGCGCCGCCGTTGACGTTGACCTTGCTGCGGTCGAGTTCCAGGGCCTTTTCGACGGCCAGGTACTGCGCCGCGAAGGCTTCGTTGACCTCCCAGAGGCCCACTTCGTCCTGGCTGATGCCGGCTTTCTTCAGCGCCTTGGGCACGGCCAGGGCCGGCCCCAGGCCCATGCGCTCCGGTTCCAGCCCGGCGAAAGCGTAGGAGCGCACATAGGCCAGCGGCTGCTGGCCCAGTTCGCGGGCCTTCTCTCCCGACATGACCAGCAGAGCCGCCCCGGCGTCGTTCAGCGGGCAGGAGTTGCCCGGCGTGACCGTGCCGCCGTCGCGCTTGAAGATAGTCGGGTAGAGCGCGAGCGACTGCGGGGTCAGGCCCACGTTGATGCCTTCGTCCTGCGTCACCGGCTCCGGCGCCACGGTGCGCCCGCCCGCCTTCTTGGGCACTACCACTTCGACAATCTCTTCCTGGAAGCGGCCCATACGCTGGGCGCGGAAAGCTTTCTTGTGGCTCTCCACGGCGAACTTGTCCTGATCCTCGCGCGTGATACCGAACTCGCTCGCCAGGTTCTCGGCGGTCATGCCCATCATCTGGTTGCACACCGGGTCGGTCAAGCCTTCCCACAGGCTGTCCACGAACTGGACGTGCTGCAAGCGCGCGCCGTAGCGCATCTCGCGGGAGATATAGGGGATGTTGCTCATGCTCTCGACGCCCCCCACGATCTGCACGTCGGCGTCGCCGGCGATAATATTCTGGGCGGCGTTGACCATGGCCTGGATGCCGCTGGCGCAGTTGCGCTGCACGGTGTAGCCGGGCGTGGTGATCGGCAGCCCGGCCAGCAGCGCGATGACGCGCGCCGTATTGGGGGCGTCGCTGGTCTGGCCGCCCTGGCCGAAGATCACTTCCTCGATCTGCTCCGGCGCTATCTCCGTGCGCTTGAGTAACTCCGCCGTGACGATGCGCCCCAGTTCCTTGGCGGAAACATCGCGCAACGCTCCGCCCATCGTGCCGACCGGCGTGCGCACACCATCAATGATCGCGACTTCACGCATCCCTTTGCCGTTCCTTTCGCAAATGAATAATCCGCACCCTCCATCAACAATGATACTCTAAGCGCTGGGCCAGGGTCAAGCTAATAGTTATGTAAACCCATTTGGGTGACCCACGGCGCGGCATATGGCTTGCTGCATAGGGTACGTTGGACAGATGGTCGTTGTAGTGAAACGAGTACGCAATGGACAAGAAAGTAGCCGCCCTTGGTCTGGCCGCCCTTGGCGGCGGTCTGGCCCTGGCCCGCCGGTTGGCGAGCAATGGCCCGGATCACGGGCCGGCCCACCACAGCCAGACGGAAGCCGCGTATCTCCACGCGGAGCACCGTGTCTTGATCCTGGGGGCCAGCTTTGGCGGGTTGCAGACCGCCCTGGCCCTGGATCAGCGGCTGCCGGCGGGGCATAACACCAGCATCCTGGTGGTGAACCAGGACAACGACATGCTCTTTACACCGCTGCTGTGGACGGTGGCCGACGGCCGCGCCAATCCTAGCGATGTGCTGGTGCCGATCCGCGCCTTCCAGCGCGGGCGGGCCTTCCATGTACTGCACGCCGGGATCCGCGGCATCGATCTCGACAAGCGCGTAGTCGAAACTACATCCGGGCCTCGCCCGTATGACGTGCTGGTGATCGCGCTGGGTAGCGTGACTGCCCTGCCCAACCTGCCGGGACTACGCGAACATGCGCGCCTCTTCCACACGACAGGAGATGCGATGCAAATGCGCAACCACCTCATCGACGCCATCGAACAGGCCCACCAGACCGGCGACTCCGAAGAGCGCCGGGCCTGGCTCACCTTTGTCGTGGGCGGCGGCGGCGACACGGGCATCGAACTGGCGGCGACCATCCACGACTACCTGGAGACCGGCCTGCTAGCGAAATACCCCTGGCTCAGCGACACGCCGCCGCATATCGTGGTCGCGGGACGCGCCGAGCGGCTGCTGCCAATGAGCACGCCGCGGACCTCGGCATCGGTGCGGCGGGTGCTGGAATCGTCCGGCATCGAAGTGCGCACCGGCGTTTCGATCACCGGCGCCACGGACCAAGTGGTGCAGACGGACCACGGCGACATCCCCGCGCGCACGCTTTTCTGGGCCGCCGGGATCACGGCCCCGCCAGTCGTCCATGACCTGCCGGTGGGCCACGCCCGCAACGGCGCGTTGCTGGTGGACGATCACCTGCGCATCCCGGAGCATCCGGAGGTCTACGTGGTGGGCGACGCGGCCTGGGCCTTCGACGCAGCCACCGGCAACCCCTTGCCGCCGACCGCCCAGGCCGCCGAACACGAAGGCCAGTATGTGGGCCGGGCGATTGCAATGGAACTGGCCGGCTGGCCGGCGTCCGCCTTCCGCTTCGAGCCGAAGGGGCACCTGGCCCTGCTGGGCAAGCGCACCGGTGTGGCCGAGATCGGCCCGCTTACGTTCACCGGGCTGCCCGCCTGGTTCATGTGGCACGGCTACTATCTGCTGCACATCCCGTCCTGGCGCAACCGGCTGCACCTGCTCACCGATTGGTTCCTGGCCGGGCTGACCGGGCGCGATACCGCGCAACTGCGCCTGGGCGGCGAAGCCGAGGAACTGGGTCTCCCGGCGCGCAAGGAGCCTGCGGGCGCCGGGTGAGTTGAAATGCGCCCGCGCGATATGGTAACATTCGACAGGCGGCTGCCGCGGCAGGCCGCCTCTTTATTGGCGTGGCCTCAGTAGTCCGTCACCAGGATGTGTCATTCTGAGCGCAGCTAAGAATCTCCGTCTCGTCGGCCAAAAGACGAGACTCTTCGCTGCGCTCAGAGTGACAATCGGCTCTGACAGACTACTTGGGCGATGTGCTAGATCGGCCAAGCCAATGCTTTGATCTGCAAAACGTCGGGCTGGCCGAGCAGGCGGTTAATCTTGATACACAGCGTGTGCGCCGTCAACTTGGTGTACAGCCGCGCACATAACCCGTCGAACGAATACG
>JAICKM010000332.1 GCA_025927935.1 Chloroflexia bacterium
AGGTTTTATTGTTCCCCCGGAAAAGCGAGACCGCCGAGCTACGATGTACGGGTTCACCGATGCCGGCCACCTTACGCCCCGCCCACGCGGAGTGCTGACCTCCGGCAAGGCCGGTACGTTGCTGAGCGAGCGCCCTGATGAGATGGCCTATGTCTCAGGTGGTCAGGGCCTATGGTCTACAGCGGATGACTATTTGACTTTTGCCCGGCTGTTCTTAGGCGATGGCGCGGTGAATGGGGTGCGGTTGCTGCGTCCGGAGACGCTGGCGCTGATGATGACGAATCGTTTGACCGAAAGCCAACGGGCCAAGGCAACACTCCTGGGATTACCTGTCTTCCCGGCACACGGTTTTGGCATGGGCGTCGCGGTGGTGCTTGATCCCGAAAAGGCCGCCGCGATACGCTGTCGTGGGGGGATCGGAACCGTGGGCTGGCCGGGGGCCTTTGGGGGCTGGTGGCAAGCCGACCCAACCAATGGATCGGCCATGATCTTGCTGGCCCAGAACATGATCGAGGTGCACCAATTCGCTCAAGGCATCGGTCTGGGAGTCTACAGCGCCATCACACAGTTTCATAGAATCGCATCGGCTGCGCTGCATTAGCCGGATTTTGAGGTACAAAACTCTCGAAATCTATTCTACCGGAGTTGCACGAATGAACATGCTTATTGACAGAAGCTAGGCAGTGGCCCGAATTTGCCCGGTAGCTACGCTTGATGTGGATGCAAATCTGCCCATCTGGAGAAGGGTTTGCCGTTGCGTCATGCGTGATTCGGGCCGCTGAGGCAGTCCACTGCCTAACTCCTGTCATAATAGCGGGTGGTATTTACCGTATCGCGCGGCGGGCGGTGTAGACCTGGTAAATGGGGCGGCCGTCGCGCATGTAGGATGTGTGTTCCAGGAAGGGCACCTGGCCGCGCGTCGCCAGCACGCGCTGGAACTCGGCGAAGCGGTTGTAGGGGCCGATGGTGCCGGCGGTGAAGAGGTAGCGGGCGTTTGGGTCCAGTAGTGTGTGGTTCAGCGCGGCGTCGAAGGCGGCGAGGGTCTGCGGGTCGGAGTTGTCGCCGTACTGGAAGATCTCCTCCGGGTCGAGTCGGCCCTGGCTGAGGATCTCCAACTGGCGGCGGATGCCCCACTCGGCGGCGACCACCGGGCGGTCGGGCGCTTTGAGCAGATAGTTGTTCAGCGTGTAGATGCCGTCGGAGAAGGCGAACAGGCCGCCGGTGATTCCCAGGTCGCGGTGGTAGCGGTAATCCGACCAGAGCGCACTGCCCAGCATGAGTGCCACGACCAGGGTCACGCCCACGGCCCGCCAGCGGAGCGCCGGGCGCCGGGGTATCGCGGCAGCAGACGCCTGCGCGCGGGCGCGCGGCGCCCATCCCGCCACCTGGGTCAGCGCCGCGCCGATGAGGATTTGCGGCAGGGGCAGCATGACTAGCAGGTGTGTGGGCCACAGCCCGGAGAGGGTGGGGAAGCTCTGGCCCAGCACGGCGGCCAGGTAGCCCGCCGTGGCGACGAGCGGGCGCTGCCAGCGGGTGGCGGGCGCACTCCAGCCCAGCAGGAACAACAGCGCGGCCAGGCTGATCCAGAAGAGCAGGCCGGTGAGATCGGTCAGGCGGAGGTCGAACGGGCCACGGGCCAGGCCATCGGGCTGGCCGGTCAGCAGCCAGGTGGCGAGGCCGCCCAGCGTGGCGGCCAGCAGGATCGCGCCCGCCAGGCGTGCCCAGGTGGCGGGCGTCCGCAATGCCGCGCGCACCAGCAGCACCGCCGCACCGGTGGCGAGCAGCACGGCGAGCACCGCAGGCGCCACCAGCAACGGCGACCGGCTGCTTGGGCGCACAAACGCGGCCATGCCCATCAGCAGCGCAGGGGCGAAGCCCAGGAGGGCGCCGCCCACTGCGCGGCGGGCCGGCCATGCGGTTGGCTCCTTTCCCGGCAGCAGCCAGATGGCCGCCGCCAGCAAGCCGATAGCGGCCAGGGTGAAGCCCAGCGGCGCGAGAACATCGGCATATACCGGCAGCGGGCCGCCCGGATGGTCGGCGGCGGTTTGGAACCAGAAGTAGCTGCCGTCGAGCAGCACCTTGAAGCGGTCCACTTCTTCCCACAGGTTCGGCATCACCGTGGTGTTGTTGGTGCCGTACTCGGTCTGCGTGGCGCTGCCGCGGATCTTGAGATAGGTGCCGTGGGTCTGCCAGTTAAAGGCCAGGAAAGTGAACGACCCGACACAGAAAAACAGCACGCCCAGCGCGAGTACCGCGGCGATGCGCCGTTGCGAAAGCCCCGCGCGCCCGCTTTCCCGCAGCCAGGCCGGGCGCAGGGCGCGCAGGCCCTGGCCTCGTCGCGCCCAGAGCGCGCGCCCATGCAGCAGGACATAGCAGGCCAGGACGGCCAGGATGGGCCAGATATAGAGTAGCTTGGTCGCCAGGCCGAGGCCCATGAGGAAGCTGCCCAGGTAGAGCAGGCCGTTCTTCCCCCGCGGCGCGCGCCACCAGGCGGTGAAGGCCAGCAGCGCGCCCAGCGTGAACGGCACCACCTCGGCCACCACGTATACCCCGATGCGGCTCCAGAAGATCCAGGACGGCGAGAGGGCAAAGAGCAGCACGGCGATGCGCGCGGCGCCCCGCCCAAACCAGGCACGGGCCAGAAAATAGCAGAGCACGATGGCGATGACGCCGCTCAGGATTGGGAACGCGCGGATGGATGTGACGCTGATGCCGCCGATCAGGAAAAAGGGCACCAGCAGGTAGGTGCTGATGATGCCCTGATAATCGTCGAGCATCAGCGGCCACTGGCGGCCAAATAGCGAGATATGCGCGCCGCGATCCAGCTCCACCGGGGTACCCTGCACGATGTGCATGGTCGAGACGGCGTCCCAGGCTTCGTCGTAGTAGAGGCCCGGCAGATGAAGCTGATAGAGCGCCAGAAGCAGAAACACCGCGCAGGCCACACCCACCGTGAGCGCGTCGAGCAGCGTGGGCAGGCCAATGCGCCTGGATCGCCCGGCGGGCACGACATCCGGCGCCGCGCCGGGAGCGGCTATCGGGCCGGCGGGTGGGGCGACACTGCTATACGCATTGGGTGGGGCCGGTATGGGACTTTCGCGGGGTTGCCTCGGATTTTGCACTCAAGATTCCTAAGTTCCAGGATTGCCGCCGGGCTACTGGAGGCGGCGCAAGGCATCTTGCGCCGCCGAGCGCACCGTGGCGTCGTCCGTCGCGCTGTCGAGCGCGTGCTGGTAGGCATCGACGGCCTCGGTGCGCTGCCCATCCTCTTCGAGGGTATAGCCCAGGTAGAGCCAGGCGGCGGCATAGTCGTTTTTGAGCTTGATCGCCTCGCGGTAGGCCGCGATAGCTTCTTTGCGGTTGCCCGAGTCGCGCTCGGCCTGGCCCAGGCCAAACCAGGCTTCCAGCATATGCGGGTCGAGTTGGGTGGCCTGCCGGTAGGCGTTCAGCGCCTCGGGCAGCTTGCGCTGCGACAGGTAGACCTGGCCCAGGCGGAACTGGGGCATCACCCAGGACGGTTGTAAAGCCGCCGCTTTGGTATATTCGCGGATGGCGTCATCCCAGTAGGCGCGCTCGGCATAGGTCTCGCCCAGGTAGAAGTGCGGTTCGGCGGATGTCGGGTCGATCTCGCTGGCGCGCGTGAACTTCTTGCGCGCCTCTTCCCCCTGGTTGATCTTATCGAGCGCGCGGCCCAGGCCGACAAGGGCGGGCGCGTAGTTCGGATCGATCTGCAAGGCGTGGTTATAGGCATCCTGGGCCTGGCCGTTGTTGCCCTGGTCCAGGTAAAGATCGCCCTCGCCGGTGAGCGCGGCGACGTTGTTGGGATCGGCCTGCAAGACCGCCGTGTAATACTGCTGGGCGCGCCCGCTGTCGCCCTGCAAGGCGTAAGACCGGCCCACCCCGTAGAGCGCCTGCGGATCGCCCGGCTGGAGCTTGCGCGCCTGGTCATACTGCGTGAGCGCCGCGCTGGGATCGCCCGCGTCCAGAAAGGCGTCGCCGAGCAGCAGATAGGCTCGTTCGTCGCCGGGGGCGTGCTGCTGGAACGCTTGCGCCTGCTTGACCGCGTCGGAGGAGCGACCCGGCTGCTTCTCCAGCACGCGCACCAGCCCTTGCCATGCTTCGACGATATTGGGATCGTGTTGCACGGCGTCGCTGTATTGCTGCTCGGCCTCTTTCCAGGCGCCGCGCACTTCGTACAGGCGCCCCAGGTGGTAATAGGCGTCCGCCCGCCCGGCATTCTTGTCGATGGCCGCTTTATACTCGGCGATGGCCCGGTCGGTGAGCGTCTGCGCGTCGGTCGTTTTCCCGGCTTGCTGAGCCACGGTCGCCTGCTGTTCATAGAGGCCGCCCAGGGCAAAGTGGACCTCCGGGTGCGCGGGGTCGATCTGCTCGACGCGCAGCCAGAGCTTACGCGCGTTGTCCGTATCCCCGCGCGCCGCCAGCATGCGGCCCGACTCGTAGAGTGCCTCCACGTTGTCGGGCTGGGTCTTCAGCACGGTGTCATATTCGGCCAGGGCGGCGTCGTTCTGCTGCGCCTGTTCGTAAATCTCGGCCAGCAGCAGATGCGCTTCCCACAGGCTCGGATCGCCCTCCAGCGCGGCTTTGGCTTCGGGTACGGCGGCGTCGGGGCGGTTCAAGCCGACGAGGGCGCGCGCCCGGATCAGGTGATCGCGCGGTGTGTTCGCGGGTTGCTGCGCGACCTGGCTATACGCCTGCTGTTCGCCCGCCGTGTTGCCCATCTGGTGATAGACAGCGGCCAGTTCGAGATAGCCGGGCAGGTAGCCGGGATTGGCCGCCAGCAGCGCCTGATACTCGGCGACCGCCTGGTCGGGCTTTTTATCTTCCAGATCCATCTCCGCCAGTTGCTCATAGGCCCCAGGGGCGCTCGGCTTCAGGGTCTTGGCCTGAGCGAACGAGTCGCGGGCGCGCTGGCGGTCCCCCTGCTGGCGGTAGAGAATGCCCATCTGCACCCGGACATCTTCGCGATCCCGATCCAGCCGGATGGCATCCTGGAAGGCGGCGATGGCCTGTTCGGCCTCGGTCTTGCCGCCGGTCACGTGGATCCAGGCCGACTCAAAGAAGCCTACCGGCGGCTTGCCACGCGCCTTGTCGGCATAGGCCAGGCCGATATAATACTGGGTCGTGCCCGCCTCGCGGTTGAGGGCCTGGATCTGCTCGGTAATCCGGGTCGCCATGGGCAGATCGTTGCGGCTGGTGGCCGCGCCCTCATCGGCTTTGAGCGTGCTGATCCAGCCCTCGTAGGTATCGCGGGCGCGGGTGAAATGGGCCACGGCGCTGTCGGGTTGGCGCTGCATCAAGTCGATCAGCCCGGCCTGGCGCTCGATCTCCGGATTGTTGCGGTCGGCGGCCAACGCCTTATTGGTGTAGGTCTCGGCGGCGGTGCTGTCGCCGGTGCGGTAGGCCAGGTAGCCGCGCCGCCAGTTGGCCTCGCTGTTCCCAGGGTCCGCGGCCAGGGCCGCGTCATAGGCTGTGCCCGCCCCGGCGAAGTCGCCCGCGCCCTCGGCGGCGATGCCTTTGTTGATGAGGATAAGGGCCTGCGTGGCTTTGTCGGCGGGCGCGACCAGGGCGGCGGCCCGATCCAGCCGGTCGGTGGCAAGCGCGAACTGGCCCTGCATGGTTGCGGCCACGCCCCAGTTGTTGTAGAGCGCGGCATAGGTCCAGCCCCGCGCTTCCAGGGTCTGGTACAGCGCGATGGCATCGGCGGGCTGGCTCAGAGCCACGGCGGCGTTCGCGCGGATAAAGCCGGACAGGCTGACCGTGTCGGCGGGCGCATCCTGCGGCACGCCCTTGGCCCGCGCGCTCGCTCCGTCATAGTCGCCCGCGTGATATAGCTGCACGGCGGCCAAGACCGGCGCCAGCGCGGCGTTGGCGATGATCGGCTGGTTGGGCAGGGCGACCTCCGGCGGCACAATCAAGCGCCCGGTGGGGCCGTAGCGCAGCCAGGGCGCGGCGGGCACGGTGGTGCGCCAGGCCAGCGTGGCCGAGATGTTGCCGGTGGCGCCGTTGGGCAGCGTGCCCCACAGCAGGGCCTGGGCGGGCCGGCTGTTGAGCGTCCGCTCGACCTCGGCGCTGCTCTTGATCAAGCCCACGCGCACCACGGGCATACGGGTCTGCGCGCCCGCCCCCAGCGCATCGCGGACCGCCCCGGCCACCGTCTCGGCGGTCGTGCGACCCAAGGCCGTGGCGCTAAAATTGGCGCCCTCGCCGAAATCCGCGATTGCCAGGACGGCGCTGCCGGGTTCCGCCGACTTGGCCTGGTCGGAGCCGCGCAGCAGCAGGCCGATGATGACCAGCACCAGGGCCAGCGTGACGGTCCCGCCGATCAGGGCGCGAATGGTGCTGCCGGTGCTGCTGCCGGTGCGCTGGGCCACGGCGCCGCGCCAGGCCGCCGTCTGCCGGGGCGCACGGCCCCCGCGCCACGGCGCCGTGGCCGGTAAGCGTTCCGCGTCGGCGACCACTTCCGGGCTGACGCTTGGGGTGAGAATACCGGGGGGCGGCGCATCCGCGTCCTCAATCGGCTCCTGCCATGCGGCGGGTGGGGCGGCCACGTCAAACTCGTCGTCCTGCGGGGTGCCGTGCGTGACGCCAATCGGCGCGACGGTTTCCTGGTCGCGGCCCCGTTGCGCGCGCAGTTCCTCCAGGCGCCGCCGCCGCTCCTCCTCGGTGCTCAGCGGCCGGGATGGCGCGGGCGTTTCCGGGGGAGCATAGAACTCCGGCGGGATGGGGGGCGTGGTGCCGTCGGGCGGCGGGTTGCCGGGCGCTGCCGGGCGGCGCAGATTAGCGAGGCGCGTTTGCAGTTGCTGGAGCGGGGCGCTCCAGGGGCGCGGCGCTCCGGCGCCCGTCCCCGCGGATGGCGCTTGCGGCGGGGTCGCCGGGCGCCCGCGTAGCTGGGTATAGACCAGGGCGGCGCCCAACCCGGCCAGGATGAGGCCCAGGATTACCGCGATAAATTGGCCCATCGAAAGCTGCTCCATCCGCCAGATCGGGTGGGCATGCCGTCACAGTCTCCCACACTAACTTGACATATTTATGCAGGATTATACCACCCTCCCGTCGCCTTCGCAAGCCCTCCACCTGCCGTCCGTTCATGCTCACCGCAGAGGCGCGGAGGACGCAGAGATTATTTTAATGAGTGCTTTTTACTATCCGGCTAAACGCTGAGATGATCGCGGCCCTCCCATATGCTGTCCCCTCTTACTCTTGGTTCCACCATATTAGAATCTCTGCGTCCTCCGCGCCTCTGCGGTGCCATCCCTATGCGGCGGGGCGGCGGCTTAGGACCGTTCTTCGCGGTAGTAGGGCAGGCCGAGGGCGGCGGGGGCGCCGATGCGGCGGCGCACCGTCTCGCGCGTCGCCAGCACCAGGACGAGGATAGTGAACAGGTAGGGCAGCATGTTCAGGAAGAAGGGCGAGACCTGGGTGCCCGCGCTTTGCAGGCGGAACTGCAAGGCTTCCACGCCGCCGAACAGGTAGGCGCCCAGCGCGGCGCGGGCGGGACTCCAGGTGGCGAAGATG
>JAICKM010000719.1 GCA_025927935.1 Chloroflexia bacterium
GATGTGAACGTGCGCTATCTCGACGTGCTGCCGGAGCCGGTGGGCGTCGTCACCGGCGACCTGTCCTTCATCTCCCTGACCCTGGTCATGCCCGCGCTGATCCGCGTGAGCGCGCCCGATGCCTGGATTGTGCTGCTGGTCAAGCCCCAGTTCGAGGCCGGGCGCGAGCAGGTGGGCAAGGGCGGCGTGGTGCGCGACCCGCGCGTTCACCGCGCCGTGCTGGAGCGCGTGACTGCCGAGTGGCAGGCGCTGGGGCTGACGGTGGCCGGGCTGGCCCGCTCCCCGGTGCTTGGCCCTGCCGGCAACGTCGAGTTCCTGGCCTACTTAGAGAAACAACCGCCCGCTGAGACCCCATTGCCCGTGGCTGCCGCGATCGATCGCGCGCTGGCGGCCCCGGCGGAGAGCGAATTTCCTGCATGATCAGTAAAGTCGGCTTTATCGTCAATCCCACCATCCCCGCGGCGCGGGCGGTCGCGGAAGAGGTCGAGAAGATCCTCCAGGCGGCGCGCGTGCTGACCGTCGAGTGTTCCAACATCATGGCGCCCGATGTCTGGGCGCGCCACGACGGCCTGGACATGATCTTCGCCTTTGGCGGCGACGGCACGATCCTACGCTCCGCGCGGGTGGCGGCGCCGCTGAACGTGCCCATCCTGGGCATCAACCTGGGCCGGGTCGGCTTCCTCAGCGAGATGGGACCCGATGCGGTCCGCGAGTTGATCCCGCGGGTCATTGCCGGGAAGTACTGGGTGGAACGGCGCTCGATGTTGCGAGCCGAATTGTGGCGCGACAGCCACCGCGTGCACACCTTCGAAGCGCTCAACGATGTGGTGGCGAGCCGGGCCGCGCTCTCGCGGGTCGTCGATTGCAAGCTGATGGTCAACGGCGAGAAGATGACCACTTTTGTCGCCGACGGGGTCATCCTGGCGACGCCGACCGGGTCTACGGCGTATGCGATGGCGGCGGGCGGGCCGATCATGCACCCGGAGGTGCGCGGCATCTTGGTCACGCCCATCGCGCCCTACCTGACCATCATCCGCAGCCTGATTTTGCCGGAAGACAGCCAGATCGAACTCGACATCACCACCGACGACGCGGCCTTCCTGACGGTGGACGGCCAGACCCATGTGCCGCTGGAAGACGGCGACGCCGTCCGCATCACCACCAGTCCCGTCCCGGCGCTCTTCGCCCGGCTCCAGCCGCGCCCCTATTTCGCCGCCACCCTGACTCAGCGCCTGCAACGTAAGGAGTGATCGCGCGCCGGTTCAACACCGGGAGAAAAAAGAGGCCGCCGGGGCACGACGCCCCGGCGGCCTCTTTGCTGTCCAGTTGGACCTATTCCCCGTAGGGCACCCAGATGTTCTTGACCTGCGTGGCCTCGCGCAGGAAGTCTTCGCCCGCGCCCTGCTCCGGGTCGCGCCAGTCGCGCGGGTGGCCGTAGTTGACCCAGGTGCGTTTCATGTTGCCCGCGCTGGCGGTTTCGACCATCGTGCTACCCTCGGCGCTGCCGAAGTACCAGACGCCGTCCACGTCGTCGTGCTCGGCCAGTACGCGGGTCAGCGTATCGCGGGCCCCGGTGACGATATTGACCACGCCCGCGGGCAGGTCGGAGGTGTCGAACACCTGGTAGAGATCGGTGGCGCTGAGCGGGTGCGCCTCCGAGGGGATCGCCACGACAGTATTGCCCATGGCGATGGCCGGGGCGATCAGGGCGACGAAGCCGAGCAGCGGCATCTCGGTCGGACAGGCGATGCCTAGCACGCCGATGGGTTCGGGCATGGCGATGGTCACGTTGCGCAGCGGCGTGTGGTGGACCTGGCCGTCGAACTTATCGGCCCAGGCCGCGTAGGTGAAGAGGCGGTCGACCGTGGCCGCAACCTCGCCTGCCGCGTCCTCCGCCGACCGGCCTGTGGAGTCGGCGATGCGCTCGGCGAACTCTTCGGCGCGGGCGGCCAGGTTCTCCGCGATATAGTAGAGGATCTGGGCGCGCAGGTGGCCGGTGCTGTTGCCCCAGCCTGCCGCTTTATGCGCGGCTTCGACGGCGTTGCGGATGTCCTTGCGGTTGCCCTCGCCCACCTCGCCAATCTGGTGCCCGGCGGGGTCGTAGACCGGGCGGCTGTAGCCGGAGTCGGGGCGGGCCTGCTTGCCGCCGATGTAGAGCTTGGGCGTGCGGTCGATGCCCGGCAGGTTGCCCAGGCCGGGCAGGCCGTCGTGGTGGCCGTTGCCGTTCGTGCGCAGGCGGACGGTTTGCGCCGGACCGTGGGCGGCGCGGGCGTGTTTGCGCTTGCCGTTCCCGCCGTTAGCGGGGGCTTGCGTGCCGTCCTCGGCGGGTTCGCTCGCCGCGGCCAGCAAGGCTTCCGCTTCCCAGGCGGGGCGAACATACTCGTACAGCCCCTCTTTGCCGCCCTCACGGCCAAAGCCGCTCTCGCGGTAGCCGCCGAAGCCCGATGCCGCGTCGAATAGGTTGGTGCAGTTGACCCAGACAGTGCCCGCCTTGATGCGCCGGGCCACGTCGAGCGCCAGGTTGATATTGTCGCTCCAGACGCTGGCCGCCAGGCCATAGGGCGTGTTGTTTGCCAGACCCACGGCTTCGGAGGGCGAGCGGAAGGTCATGGCGACCAGCACCGGACCGAAGATCTCGGCCTGGGCGATGTTGGCCGCCGGGGCCACGTTGGTGAACAGGGTCGGCGGGAAGTAGCAGCCCTCGGTCGGGCACGCCCACGACGGCTGCCAGAGCGTCGCGCCCTCGGCCACGCCCTGATCCACGAACCGGCGCACCGTCTCCAACTGCACCGGCCCGGCGATGGCCCCGATATCCACCGCCTTGTCCAGCGAGTCGCCGACGCGCAGCTTCTCCATGCGCGCGCGCAGCCGGGCATAGAGGCGTTCGGCGACGTTCTCCTGCACCAGCAGCCGCGACCCCGCGCAGCAGACCTGGCCCTGGTTGAACCAGATGGCGTCCACCACGCCCTCGACCACGCTGTCCAGGTCGGCGTCGTCAAACACGACGAACGGCGACTTGCCGCCCAGTTCCAGCGACAGGCGCTTGCCGCTGCCTGCCGTGGCCCGGCGCAAGCTGCGCCCGACATCGGTGGAGCCGGTGAAGGCGATCTTGTCCACGTCGGGGTGGCTGACCAGCGCCTCGCCCACCTGGCCCGCCTCGCCGGTCAGGATGTTGACCACGCCCGGCGGCAGCCCAGCCTCCTCGACGATCTGGGCGAAGGCCAGCGCGGTCAGCGGAGTGAATTTGGCGGGCTTGAGCACGACCGTGTTGCCCATCGCCAGGGCCGGGGCGATCTTCCAGGCCAGCATGAGCAGCGGAAAGTTCCAGGGGATAATCTGGCCGACCACACCAATAGGCTGGCGGAGAGTGTAGGCGAACTTCTGGGGAGTGGTGCCAATAGTTTGGCCCGTAACCTTGTCGGCCCAGCCGGCATAGTACCGGAGGCAAGAGGTGACCTCACCAAGATCGTCGTTCAGAGAAACAGAGTACGGCTTGCCTATAGATGGTCTGTCAGTCATGTGTCTCCCACGGCAGGAGGCGTGCTACTGACCGTTATCCCAGGTCTCGATGGTAGCGAGGGTCTCCTTGTGCTGCTCAATCAAATCGGCGAGCTTGATCATCAGAGCACCGCGGTAGGTGGCGGGCAGTCCCTTCCATGATGGGTCC
>JAICKM010001108.1 GCA_025927935.1 Chloroflexia bacterium
GCGTAGCCGCTGGCGGGATGGCGGTGCTTGAGATACGCGGTTCCCGTGCCAGGCGAATCGGTCGCCGGGAAGCTGATCGAGGTCAGCACCTCGCTTGGCTCCAGAGCGGTCGTCATCACGTCCTGGAAGAAATTGGCGGCGTCATAGAGACGGTTGCCGCTGGCTCCCGTCGCCATGAGTTGCGCGCCAAGCGCCACCGCCGCCGCGGGAAGATCCCCCGCCGGGTCGGCGTGCGCCAGGCTGCCGCCAACCGTGCCACGCGCGCGCACCTGTGGATCGCCCACCTGTCGGATCGTCTGAATCAGCAGCGGGCAGCGGCGTTGCACATCGCCTGAATCGAGCACCTGATAGTACGGTGTCATCGCGCCGATGACGATGTTATTGCCATCCACACGAATGCCGCGTAGCTCCTGCACTCGCCCCAGATCGATCAGCGTCGCCGGGTCGGCCAGCCGGAACTTGAGCATCGGAATCAGGCTCTGGCCGCCCGCCAGCAGCTTGCCGTCGTCTCCGGCGGCCTGCATCTGCGCGATCACATCGGCCAGCGATGTTGGCGCGGCATAGGCAAAGTTTGTGGGATACATGGCTTCCTCCTCCCGCGCTATTGACCCGGCTGACCGGGCTGACTGCCATTAGAGCCGCTGGTGTTCTTCGCGGCCTGCATCGCCTTCCAGACCCGCTCCGGTGTCAGCGGCATATCGATGTGCTTGATGCCCAGCGGCGAGAGCGCATCCACTACCGCGTTGACAACCGCCTGGCTGGCGGCGATAGTGCCAGTTTCGCCAACGCCCTTGATGCCCGTCAGATTGTGCGGGCAGGGCGTCTCAGTGCGCGCCGTCTCGACGGTGGGAACTTGCGTCATATTCGGCACGGCGTAGTCCGTCATGCTGCCGGTGATGAGCTGGCCCGCCTCGTCATAGATGGCATGCTCATAGAGCGCCTGGCCGATGCCCTGCGCGACGCCGCCATGCACCTGGCCGTCCACGATCATCGGGTTGACCACCACGCCGACATCGTCTACCGCGACATAGCGCAGAATCTTCACCTCGCCGGTATCGGGGTCCACCTCGACGGTGCAGATATGCGCGCCGAAGGGATAGGTGAAGTTGGTCGGATCATGGAAGCTGCTCTCCTCCAGCCCCGGCTCGACTCCTTCGGGCATATTCCACGCCAGGTTCGCCATCAGGGCAATCTCCTGGATGGTCTTGGTCTTGTCCGGGCTGCCCTGCACATGGAACGTGCCGGAATCGAAGACGATGTCGTCGGGCGCCGCTTCGAGCAGATGCGCCGCGACCTTCTTCGCCTTCTCGATCACCTTCTGCGTCGCCTTGAAGATGGCCGTGCCGCCGACCGCCGTGCTGCGGCTGCCGTAGGTACCCCAGCCCATCGGGATAGCCCCGGTGTCGCCATGCACCACATCCACATCTTCGACCGCGACGCCAAGCTGATCGGCCACCAGCTGCGCGAAGGTCGTCTCCTCGCCCTGGCCGTGCGGACTCGTCCCAGTGAGTACGACCAC
>JAICKM010000084.1 GCA_025927935.1 Chloroflexia bacterium
AGGGCAACCACAAGGGCATCCCCTTCTACGAGGCACGCGGCTTCCGGGCGTACCACGAGCAACCGATTTACGGCAGCCGCCCCGAAGACGCCGTGGTCTCGGTCCGCTACCAGCGCGCGCTGGACGGCGCCGGGCCAGCGCGCTAGCGGGATGATCGGCCCGGACGGCGACCCCAACCGGCTGAGCGCGTTTGGCATGGTTTCTGTTATACTCCATTGACAGGGGCACCCTGCCGGCGCGCGCCCCGCCGTGGATCGGTTCTCCGATCCTTGACTGCCTGTTTACCGGCACCGAATGTAAGGCGGGGCTGCAATAGCCGTCGAGCGAGGTAGTATATGGCCGGCAGCGAACGGAACCAGGACGCGCAAGAAGCGGGCAGCCTGGGCCCTGCCTCTTTAGAGGCGCCCGCGACCGCCACCGTTGCCACGCGGCGCACCCCGCGCTGGATCTGGGGCTGGGCGCTGCCCGTGGTCATTCTCGTCCTGCTCTATATGGTGCGGCGGGTGCTGGGGCCGTTCGTCATCGCCGGGGTGCTGGCCTATATCTTCAGCATGGTCGTGGATCGGTTGCAAGAGCGGCTGCCCTGGCCGCGCGGCCTCATCGTCACCCTGCTCTATATCGTCGTCCTGGCGATCATCGGCGTCGGGCTCTACTTCGGCGCCGAGGCGCTCTATCTGCAAACCCGCGACCTCTTGCGCCGGGGGCCGAACCTCATCGAGCAAGGCTTGCGCCAGATCATGGGCGACCAGCCGTACAGTTTCGCCGGCGTAACCGTCACCGCGCCACTGCTCGCCGAGCGCATCGACGAAGGCATCCGCGGCTACTTCGGCAGCGGCGGCGACGCCATCCACCTGGCGGGCGAAGTCGTGGCCCGCGTGCTGGATAGCCTGCTGGTCGTCGTCGTTAGCTTCTACCTGATGCTCGACGGCAAGCGCCTGGGCGTCTATCTGCTGAAATTCGTGCCCGCCGGGTCGCGGGCGCGCACCGGCTATGTGGCTGGGCGCATCCACGCCGTGCTGGGCGCATATCTGCGCGGCCAGTTGCTGCTCATCGGCCTGATGTCGCTGGTGTCGTTCCTGATCCTGCAATTCGTCTTCCAGGTGCCCTATGCCCTGCCGCTCGGCATCCTGACCGGCTTCCTGGAGATCCTGCCGCTGTTGGGACCGGCCATCGCCGCCGTCCTGGCCGCCAGCGTCGCCCTGGCCGCGCACGGCCCCGGCGCGGCGCTCGGCGTAATCGTGGCTTACACGATTTTACGCCAGCTTGAGGATCAAGTCGTCATGCCGTTTGTCGTCGGGCGCGCCGTCGAGTTGCACCCGGTCGTGACCATCTTCGCCGTGCTGGCGGGCGGGGCCATGGCCGGGGCTATCGGCATGCTGCTGGCCGTGCCGGCGGCTGCGGCCATCAAAGTCGTGCTCGACTTCCTCTATCCCACCGACCCCCAGGACGCGCTGGCCGAGGCCCGCCCCGGCATCCGCCGCGCGGCCCGCGAAGCCGCCGAACGCGCCGAAGACCCCGACGCCTCCCCCGCCCCGGTCAAGACCAGCTAGCCCCGCCGCGCCGGGCACAAAAAAAGGCCCCTGCTTGGGAACAGGGGCCTTCGCACCAGGAGGAGTTTTTCGTCCGTCTTATCTCATCTGGGTTTAGTATAGCAGGCTGTGTCGCTGAGCGGAATCACCCAATGGTCCTGTTTCGACGTGGTACTGTTGGTAAGCTCCCGATCAGGTTCCGCCAGGACTATTCGGCTACGGCATTTGCCCCGTCGAGGCCGCGCCGTCCTCCTGGTCCGCGGCGCCCGGCTTGGGCGCGTTGAACTCGCGCATGCGCTCGACAATGGCCGCGATGGCCGCGACCGTGCGCGGATCGTCCAGGTCGTACTTCAAACGCAGGTACACGGGCAGATCGGGCAAGCCCTCACCGCGTTCCTCGACCCGGTACCCGGCCGCCGCCAGCAAATCATCGGGCGTGGTGCCGAGCGCGGTCGCCAGCCGCAACAGACGATCACGCGAAGGGAGCTGGATGTCGCCCCCTTCGAGACGCGAAATATGGCTGCGCGTCAGGCCGCTGGCCGCCGCCAGCTCCTCCTGGGTCCACCCCCGGGCTTTGCGTAAGGACCGCAACCGCTCTCCAAGATCACCTTTTTTCGCCACCGGTCTGTGTCTCCTCCTCGCGGGCCGCAACGACTCGCACGTAACAGCGCCCAATTATCCGATCACCAAATTACCATGATTGCGATGCAGAGTCAAGTCCACGGCAGCGCCGCCCGGCCCGCCAACGGGCGGGCGATGGGGCCGAAGCCCGCCTGCGCGAGCTATGCGCCATTTGTGCAAGCCACGCAGGCGGCCTTTGTCCTCCGTAGCCCCTGGCTTGAGCCACCCGGCGCGCCGCGCATTGCCGCCAGGGGGCCGAGGATGGTATAACACAACTGTCCCCACCTTACCGGGCAACGCTGCCCCGATAGGATCGCGGCCCATAACTTGCTCACGGCCAGGGCTGTAGACCCGGCCCGCTTCCCGGAGAAATGAGGTTATCCAGCAACGTTGATGAAAACGCAGCACCATCGCGGCTCCGGTCTCATGCCGATCCCGCTCCGGCTCCTGATCCTGGTCTTGACTCTGGGCCTGGCTCTGGTGATCCTGGCGGCCTGTGGCGACGGCGGTTCGCCGCCGGCCACGCCCTCTCCCGCCAACGGCAGCAGCGCGAGCACATCCCTACCGGCTAACCCGCCCACCGCCGCGCCGCCCTCCGCCGCCGCGGCCCCCACGGACACGGTCTCAGCGCCGCCCTCCGCCGCCGCGGCCCCCACGGAGACGATCTCGCCGGACGGCCCGCCCCCGGAGGGACCGCCCCTGCCCACGTCCGGCCCTGTCGCCACCGTGGGCACCGACGAAGCCGTGGTCATCTACAGCCTCATCGCCCATGACCTCGTCGCCCAGAGCCTGACCACCGCGGCGACCACGGCCACGCCCGAATATATCGGCATCAGCCAGCAGGCCGGGCAGGGCGCCTTGCTCGACACCGACTCCACGAACGTCACCATCCCGGATGACCTGATCGACGAGATGGGCGACCTGGGCACCACCGTCACCTTCAGCCCGTTCATGGAGGCCATCGGCGCGCTGGAGGACGGCGCCAAGGTGCGCGATGACGGCATCTACCTCACGCTCGGCGTGCTCGAAGACCAGGGCAGCCCCGATAAACTCGCCGCCTACGCCAGCTATTACCGCGCCAGCGACGATGCGACCGGCTATCGCTATGTCCTCGAAAAGGCCGCCGGCGGCCCCTGGGTTATCAAGGATCGGCAACAGGTGTGGGATCACTAACGCCGCCTGAAAACCGGCGCGTCTGGGCCTTTCGCGCCGCGCTGGCCGGCGCCGTCGTCTTGAACCTGATCGCCCTCGCGTTACTGGTGAATCGCCCGATGGAGACGTTGCTACCGTCCGCCACCCCGACCGCCGGGCCGCCGCAGATCGGCCCGGCCGGCACGCCCGTGCCCGGCGCCACGGCGACCGGCCCGCCCCACGTCCAGCACCCTGACGGCAAGATGCGCGGCGTCAATATTCCCGTCTGGGGGCCGGACTTCATCGTCGCCAAACCGTCGATCCAGGGCGCCGCCGCGCTCGACGCCAACTGGGTGGCCCTGGTCACGCACTGGTATGTCTCGTCCGCCGTGCCCTACAGCGGCGGCGGCATCTTCCAGGAGGACGCCGTGCGCGGCAAGGGCGCGCAACGCAGCGCCAGCGACGCCAGCCTGGGCGCGGCCATCGACACTGCCCACGCCGTGGGCCTGAAGGTGATGCTCAAACCGCATGTGGACTGGACCGAAGGCGGCTGGCGCGGCTCGTTCTACTTTGACGACGCCAAGGCGCCGGGCGGGCGGCAGGATTGGTGGACCAGCTACCATGCGTTGATCAGCGATACCGTGCGCCTTGCCATCGACCACCACGCCGAGGCCATCTGCATCGGCACCGAGTTCGCCGATATCAACAAGGAGGGCGCCAGCGCTCCCGAGTGGATCCACATCATCGAGCAGATTCGCGCGGCGGGCTACACCGGCCAGCTAACCTACGCGGCCAACTGGGGCTTTGGGGCCGACGCCGAATATAACCGGCCGGGGCTAGCCGGCGTGTTGGAGCAACTCGACTTCATCGGCATCGACGCCTACTATCCGCTGTCCATGGAGCAGAATCCCTCGCTGGCCGCGCTGATCGCCGGGTGGCACGACGTGGTCAACCCCTACGACACCCGCCCCGACCCGATGCACCAGGACAATTTCGCGGAGATCGAGAAACTGCACAAGCGCACCGGCAAGCCGATTGTCTTCACCGAGGTCGGCTATCCAGCGGACGACTTCGCCGCGAAGAACCCGGCGGCGGATGGCGGGACCGGGAACAACGAGGCACTGCAAAACCGGGCCGCCGAGGCGCTCTACCAGGTCTGGGGCGATGTGCCCTGGTGGCAGGGCGCGCTCTGGTGGCAATACGGCCCGGTCTACAACTCGCACAGCCTCCAGGGCCGCGCCATCCTCGACACCCTGCGCCAGGTCTGGTCCCAGGCCGCCGAAACCGGCAGCCCCGCGGCCGCCGCGGGCAGCCCGTAGCGCGACTTACTTGGAGCCACCGCTCCCGTTGAGCATGGGACAGCCGCACGCGGCAAGCGCGCGATCCACTTCGGCGGGGTCGTGCCACCACTCGCGTAGTGCCTGTAGCCCTGGGCAAAAACGGGAGTCGCCCAGATTGCCTACGGCCCAGATGAGCCGGTTGGTGAAAGCGCCGCTATGTAACTCGGCGATCAACGGCGCGATCACCCGCTCGTCGCGTAGCTCGGCCAGGGCCAGCAGCGCTTCCTCGCGCGTGGCGTCGTCCTCATCCGCGAGGCGGGCCAGCAGGGCATCGCGCAGCGCCGGGACCGCGTGGCCCTCCTCACGGGTTATCTGCAAGCCGAGTCCAAACGTGGCCCATTCGCGCACGTCCGGGTCGGCATCGCGCGATAGGGCAATCAGCGCGGCGACGGCCTGCGGACCCTCCGCACTCCCCAGGCTCCGCGCCACGCCGAAGCGCACGTCCGGGTCCGGGTGGTGCTGGAGACGCAGCAGCGGTTCGAGCGCCCGCTCGTCATGCAGTTGGGAAAAAGCCACGCCAATATCGCGCAGTACCGCCGGTTCCGTTTCGGTTTCCAGCATCTGCAACAGGATATCGCCGGCTTCCACCGGGAACGGGTGCTTACGCCCGCCTAACTGGCTCAGAATGTCGGCCCCCAACGACCGGGACGCGGGATCGGAATCCCCGCTGAGGGCGCGCGCCGCCTCCAGCACCTCCTGCGTGCCCCGGTAGTGCAGGATCATCACGTAGTCCCAGTAGGTATCGGGATCATTCTCTTGCAAGGCCCGCCGGATTAGCTCCGGTGTGGACGGCGCGGCCTGGGCCGCCAGTTCCTTCATCCGCGCCCACTTGCGGAGGTCTGCATCCACGACTTCGCGATCCAACGGCAGTTTATCAGCAGCCGTCTCCCGTGCCTGCTGCCATTGGCGGATCTCTTCGTCGAGGGTCCGTGGATCCCAGGACGTTTCATCTGCGGCGTCACTCATCTGCTACTCCCGCCGTCTAGGTGTGACTGCATAAACTCATAGCAAAGAAGCGGGCAGCGTTGCCGCCCACCCGCTCCCTGCTTGCGCGTGCCCTGGCCCCGACCGGGTACTACCCCTGGGACTCGGGCGGCGTGTTTTCGTTCCCGCTGCCGTCGCCACTCCAGTCCACGCCGGGACTGGCCGGTTCCTCCGGGGTCTGGCCTGGCTTCAACGACGATACGGCGGTGGGATCAGTCGCCAGGCGGATCAGTTCGACAAAGTGGCGGTCGGCGTTGGAGCAGACGGCGTAGAGGCCGGTCTCGAAGTCCTCCACCGTGACCGCCGAGGCCGGCAGTTCCATCGCCAGGGTCACGTCGTCGTCGCCGTCGAGGAACAGCTTGACGCCGTTGAGCACGAAGTTGAGGCGCAGCAGGTGCTCGTAGAGGTTGGGGCGGCAGTCGGCGTGGATCTTCGCCGGCAGTAGCGCGTTGACATAGAGCCAGCGCTCGGTCAGGCGCACGATGAAGCGCACGCGGAAGTTCTCGCCGATATACCCACTGTCCCAGAGGGTCGGCTCGCGCTTGCTGTAGGGCCAGTCGAGTTTGGCAAAATACTCGTCAATTTGCTCAGGTGTGGTCGGCATGGTAGTCTCCTTCGGTAGTGTCTAAATGGAGGCCGTCCGCGCCCACGTGGATATGCACGGCCGCCACGGTGGGCCAATCCACGCGGAACGTCAGGCGGGCCAGCGGAGCCAGGATCTCGTCTTCAATGGCGCGTTCCACGTGGCGCGCGCCCCACTCGGCGCTGAACCCGCGGTCTACCACGTAATCGACGACCGCCGGGTCGTAGGTCACGCGAATGGGCGCGGCGGTGCCGTCCGGGCCGTCGGCATGGGAGACGCGGGCTAGCGTCGCCGCCAGTTTGGTCTCGACGATGCGCCGGGCCGCCGCCCGGTCCAGCGGTTGGAACAGAATCACCTTGTCGATGCGGCTGATCAGTTCGCTCGGAAAGTGCTTGCGCGCCTCGGCGAGCGCGGCCTCCTCCGACGGCGGGCGAGCGCGCTTGACGGGGTCGAGCGCCCGCCCCGTCTTGAAGCCCACCGAGCGGCCCGCGTAGCGCTCGGATCCGGCGTTCGAGGTCAGCACCACGGTCACGTCGCTGAAATAGACCGTGCGCCCGTGCGCGTCCGTCAGCCGCCCCTCGTCGAACACCTGCACGAACAGATTGATCACGGCGGGGTGGGCCTTTTCCAGCTCGTCCAGCATGAGCAGGCTGAACGGCTGGCTGCGGATGCGCTCAGTCAACTGCCCGCCCTCGTCGTGCCCGACATAGCCCGGCGGCGATCCGACCAGCCGCGACACGCTGTGCGGCTCGCTGAACTCGCTCATGTCCAGGCGGATAACATGCCGCTCGTCGCCGAAGAGGAAGCGGCCCAGCGCGCGCCCTAGCTCCGTCTTGCCTACACCGGGCGGCCCCAGGAACAGGAACACGCCGTCGGGGCGCAACGGGTTCAGGTCCAGCTGGCGCTTCGCCAGGCGTAGCGCGTTGGCGACGGCGGTAATCGCCGCATCCTGCCCGTACACGCTCGCGCCCAGGATGTCTTCCATCGCCAGGTAGCGCGCGGCCAGGTCGGGATTGCCCGCGAAATGGTCCAGCGGGATGCCCGCCAGGTCGGCCACCACCGCACGCACATGCGCCCCGGTGACGACGCACGCCGCCGCGTCGTCACCGGCGGGCGGCGGCGTGGCGTCCGACTCCGGCAGGCTGTCGAGCAAGGCCCGCGCGCAGGCCAGTTGCAACACGTCGATGGCCTTGTCGGGGAAGTGGCGATGGCGCAGGTACTGGCGGCTCAACTCCACCACCTGGCGCAGCACGGCGTCGCTCAGCACCGTGCCGTAATGGGCGGCGAAGCGCGGGCGCAGCCGCTCCAGGATGTGCAACGTGGCCTCCGCCGACGGCTCCTCGACCATCAAAGGCTGGAAGCGGCGCTCCAGCGCGCCGTCGCGCTCGATATAGCGGCGGTATTCGGCAATCGTCGTCGCGCCGATGACGCTGATCTCGCCGCGTGTGAGATAGGGCTTGAGCACATTCGCCAGGTCGCCGCCGCCCTCGCCGTCGCCCGCGCCGATGGCCGTGTGCATCTCGTCCAGGAAGAGCACGGCGTGCGATTTTTGCGTTTCTTCGAGCACGCTCTTGAGCCGCTCCTCGAAATCGCCCCGGTAGCGCGTCCCGGCAACCATCGCGTTGAGATCGAGTTCGACCAGGCGCCGCCCGCGCAACTGCGCCGGCACCTTATCGGCGGCCATGCGCTGGGCCAGCCCTTCGACCAGCGCCGTCTTGCCCACGCCCGGCTCGCCCACCAGGGCCGGGTTGTTCTTGGTCATCTTGCACAGCACTTCCATCAACGAGCGCAGTTCACGCTCCCGCCCGAACAGCGGCGGCAACGCCCCCTGGCGGGCCAGCGCGGTCAGGTCGCGGCCATAGCGGTCGAGGCTGGGCGTGGCCGTGGCGCGATCGGGTTCCGGGCGGCGCGTGCCGTCGGGCGGGGCCGGCAGGCCGGGATGCGCCGGGGCCGCCGGCAAGGCGGCCAGCGCGGCGGCCACTTGCGTGGCCCAACCCGTGCTATCCAGACCCAGGCCGGTCAGCCAGGCGCGCTGATCGGTGCCGTCCGCGACACCCTGGAGCACGGCGGCCAGCAAATGCAGCGGCAGCACTTCAGGATCGTGGCGCGCAGTCATCAGCTTGCCGGCCTGGCCGATCGCCGCGACGGCCCCGGCGGTGGCTTTGAGCCGGCCCTGGCCCGCGCTGCCGTCCGGCAAGGCGGCGGCCAGCCGCGTGGCAAGCGCCGGCGCGCCGCCATCCTGCCCGGTGGGCAACGGCAAGTCGCGGCCTGTGCGCAGCACGCCGATCAGCAAATGTTCGAGGCCCAACCAGTCGTGGTGTGCGGCGCGCGCTGCCGCCTGCGCCGCGTCCACGGCAGCCTGCGCCTGCGGCGAGAAGTGGGTAAACATGGTCACGATCCGGCGCGGGCCTGGCGGGCGATGGTCCAGAGTGGGAACATAGCCCATTGTACAAGAGCGATCCGCGCGCTGTCAATGCGGCCCAGCACGGCCCCGGCGCGCGCAACTATCACCGGCCCGGCCCGTTTCATTATGCGCGATACCGCCGGAGTCATTCCGGCGGCGAACTGAGCTTGCTTGAGAGGAGCAACAAACACAATGGATACGACTAACAACGAGTCGCGCGACAGCTACACCGGGGAACCCGGCGGCAGCACCGGGCGACCGGGCGAAGATGTGTTCGACATGGGGGTCGAGCCGCTGGAATCGGTGGAACCCGATTTTGCCGGCGACGTGGGAACCACCGATGTGCAGGAAGCGGTCGAGAACGGCGAGACCTATTTCCCGCCGACCGACCCGGTGGTCGCGCCCGCCGATAACGACGCGGGCCTGGAGGTCCTGGGCGGGTTCGCCGAAACCTCGCTCGAAGAGCCGCGCGAAGCCACCCGCGACCCGGCGCGCATGAAACTGAACGACGACGAAATTGCCGAGAATGTACTGAACGCTATCCGCAACGACGCCTACACCACGGACCTCGACATCGACGTGACGGTGGAGAACGGCGTCGTCTACTTGCGCGGGCGCGTCAACTCGCTCGACGATGTGGAGCAGGCCGAAGAGGTGGCCGGCAGCGTGGAAGGTGTGGTCGACGTCGAAGAAGAACTGGAAATCGTCTGATGAGCGTGCGTTTTGTCGATCTACATATGCACAGTCCGGTCAGCGACGGCTTCTGGACGACTGAGAATCTGCCCCCGGCGGCCAAAGAACTCGGCCTCGACGTGATCGCGCTGACCGACCACGACGAAGTGGCGGGCGTGGCGGCCATGGCGGCGGCCTGCCGGCCCTATGGCATCGCGGTCATCCCCGCCGTGGAGATCAGCACCTACTTCGAGAACGTGGGCTACCACATGCTGCTCTACGGCATCGATCTGCACAACCCGGCGCTGGCCGACAAGTTCGCCACGGCGCGCCGTTACTACAACGACATGTGCCACAACGCCGTGGCCGAACTGGCGAAGCGCGGCAAGCCGCTCGACCTGGAGCGCAGCCCGGCCTTACGCGGCGACGCGGTCAAGGTCTACCATCTGGTCGCCGCGCTGGTGGACCAGAAGTATGCGGAGAACATGAGCCAGGCGTATGGCATCTGCAACGAAGTGGGCGCCCACTACGGCTGGAGCCTGCCCATGGAAGAAGCGATTGCTCTGGGCCACCAGGCCGGCGGCGTCAGCGTGATCGCCCATCCAGGCCGCGCTGAACCCGGCTTCACCGCCGCCACCGGCGCCGTGCTCGATGGCATGCGGGCCATTGGCCTCGACGGCGTGGAAGCCTTCCACTCGTTCCACACAGCCCGCGATGTGGCCTTCTATCAGACCTATGCCCAGCAGCACCGCATGCTGATTGGCACCGGCTCGGACAGCCATGGCCCCGGCCAGAGTCCGCGCATGTTGACCGCCTGGCCCGCCGTGGAGTGCCGGGCGCTGCTGGAGCGCTGCGGCTTCACCGTCGCCGATCCGACCACATCCTAGTCATCCGATTGATGCCGCGGCTTTGCAGGAGACCACTACAATGCAGTCAAAAGACAGCAACACCCGCAAGCTAACTCGCAACCTGCCGATCATCCTGGCGACCGGCCTGGGCGCCAATGTGGTGACCATGTTCGTGCTCGGCAAGCTGACCGAGGGCCTGTTACACAGCGAGGTTAAAAAAGCCCTCGACAAGCCGCTGACGGACGCTGCCCAGGACATGCAAAGCAAGACCCTGAAGCCGGTCATGGCCCTGTGCAGCGGGCTGGGCGAACCCTGGACCCTCTACCCGGTCACCGGCTTCCTGGCCCTGCGCTGGCTCAAGCAAGACCGCCAGGTGGACGCAGCTACACTCGGCCTGGCGCTGGTCGGCAGCGCCACGCTGAACGAAATCCTCAAGACGCTGCTCAAGCGCCCGCGCCCGGAGCTGCGCATCCACCAGAAAAAGACATCCGGCTCTAGCTTCCCCAGCAGCCACATCACGATGAGTCTGGCGACCTACGGCACGGTTGCGTACCTGGTCAGCCGGCGGCGCGAACAGGACACGGATCAGGCCAAGCAAAAGCAGAATCGCCGGGTGCTGGCGCGCATCTGGGCGCCCGTGCTGGCCGTCTGCGCCCTCATCGGCTGGAGCCGCATCTACCTGGGCGTGCATCATCCGACCGACGTACTCGCCGGGGCGGTGGCCGGCACGATCATGATCACCACCTGCGCCGCCGCCTGCAACTGCCTCACCCCGGACAAGTCCTAGCCGCCCCGCCGGCGCGGGCCGCCGGCCAGGGCAATTGCGACGGCCGTCTTGCTTGTTGGGGCCGGTCACAAACCGGCCCGTCCGGCGGCCAATATGACCGCGCCGGACGACCGACCCGCTACTTTCCCCGCCGCCCCGCCGTTGTGAGAGTCAAGGGGCGGGGCGGGGCCGCATCCCGCCCGCCCCCCGCCACTTGCCACGCGCCCCGGCTCTTGTGCCGGATCTACCCGCGTGCTACAATAGTTGTAACGCAAGCGGCCGGTTATCCGGGGGCGCGTTCGCCCGCCCCTCTGTAGTCAGGAGGATACCCGATGCTACCTGGAGCAATTAGTCGGTTGTTCGGACGCTGGTCCGAACCTATCGGCGGCACGCCCGCCGCGCTGGCGACGGTGCTACGCTGGCTCGCCATCTTACTGCGCCTCTACGCGGGCGTCATCTTCGTCCAGTACGGCTATGATAAGCTGCTGGGCGGCAACGTCCGCTATGCCATGGACGCCCAATTCTTCCAGGCAGTCGGTGTGCCCTTCCCCGAACTGACCCAGGTGCTCATCGGCCTGCTGGAACTGGTCGGCGGCCTGGCGCTGATCGCGGGCCTCTTTACGCGCGTGTTCGGCTTCTTGCTGGCCTGCAACATGGTGGTCGCCACGCTGACGGTCGGCAACACCAGCGCCGAGTTACCGCTGCTTATCTGCTGCGCCCTGCTCGTCTGGACGGGCGGCGGCATGCTCTCCCTCGACCAACTGATCGACCGGCGCTTCAGCCGCACCCCCGCCCGCGTGGATACCGCCGACCGGCCCATACGCAGCTAGAGCACGACCCGTGGTGCCCGCGGTTCGCGGGTTATGCCGCGCCTGAGCGGTTGTCCAGTTCTTCGCGTACCACGCGGCGCAAGGTAGCCTCCAACGGCTCCTTGCGCTGCCGGATATGCTCCCGCAACGCCGCGTTTGTCAACGTCTGGTAGTTACCGCCTCCCGCCGCGTGGGCTTGCTCGCGGAACCACGCCAGGATGTCGTCGTCCAGGCGAATGGTCACGCGCGTTTTGCCCGCAGGAATGATGGCGATCAGGTGCCGCCGAGGCTGGCGGCTAGCGCGGGCGGCCTTGCGCGGGGCGGGGACTTAGGGCGTAAACCGTTTCCAATGGCCTTCGGAGACGACTTCGACGGTCCCGCCGGTCACTTTGAGGGCGGTCTCATCGTCAATCGCGTACCGTGGCACGGTCAGGCCGGCGGCCCAGCGTTCGGCGTCGGCCATGGTATTCTCCGGTAGCTCCGGGTGATCCAGGTGCGGAAACATCGCAAAATCCACCAGGCCCAGCGTCTCGTCGCCCCCGGTGGGCGGCTTCCAGCCGACGAAGTCCTCCCCGATGCGGGGGGCCATCACCATACTGCCGGCGCTCAGTCCCACGTAGACCGTCTCGCGCAGCGCCGGCAGGAGGTCGGCCAGCCCGGACTGCCGCATCCAGTAGCACAGGTACAAGGGGTCGCCGCCATTCACCAGCAGGACGTCCGTCTCCCGAACCAGGGGGACCCAATACTCGTCTTCGATGCTGGGCAGCGCGGTGAGCTCCAGCACCCCCAAGGACTTCCAACCGAGCTCGCACATGGGCGTTCTGGGCTCTCGTCCGCTGATGAACTTCCAGGCCTCGCGAGGACCGGTCATGGGATGCGCATACGACGCGGTGGGAATGCAGAGGGCGCTGGACTCGGCAATCGGTTTGCCCAGGAGGTCGACCAGCGCGTTGTGGATGCTCGTGTTCTTGATGCCGGCGGAAGTGAGCAGCAATTTCATGATTTCTCTCCTTGCCGATTTAAGGGGAGCCGCAAGGCTCCTCCAGTCCTGCTCTTTGATACTGAAGCAGAACAACTCCAGAACGTCACGATTGCGTTTCTACCAACTTGAGTCGTATGCTCTCCAAGGTGTCTTGAAACAAAGATCTTGCGCTTCCTAACACCACTTACACGTATCTTGATGTAGTTGGCGAATGCGGAATCCGCGCATGTGCCGGAGGACTTTCCAGGGCCGGTCAGGTACGCTACCGGGATTCGCCAACAATATCAGGATTCGCCCCAACCCATCCATGCCCAGGGTGACAAACCGCTCTTCCGAAGGCTGATCATCCAGAATGGTAAGAGCCAGAGGATCATTAAAGACCAAGACCGCATCAGCGAAATCTACATGATGCTTGTGGACATTGCTCAATGCTTTGTCTGGATCCCATTCATAGTCCATACAAGTATTACATGCACATTTGTACACCAGGGCAAGATCCCCATGCGCGTCGCTAAAGGCAACACTCTTGCCGGCGCGCCCCGCTCCGGCGCGGCATAGGCTCTGCTAGTAGGAATCCAGATACCGGCCGCGCCACGGCCAGGGCGCGGTGGATCACGGACCAGGTTAAGCAGGAGAGCTAACGCATGGCACGCACCGCAACCCCCCCCGCCCCCGCGCCGCCCACCGGCACCTCTGCGCTGGAGACGCGCTTCCGGCTGCGCGAGCGCGGCACCTCGCCGCGCATCGAGTTCATCGCCGGGCTGACGACCTTTTTCACCATGGCCTACATCATCTTTGTGAATACCGACATCATGAAGGTGACAGGCATGGACCCGGTGGCACTGACCATCGGCACGATCATCGCCGCCGCCGTGCCGACCCTGGTGCTGGGCCTGTGGGCCGACCTGCCCTGGGCGCTGGCACCCGGCATGGGCTACAATGCCCTCTTCGCCTACACCGTCGTGCTGGGCCACCACGTGCCCTGGCAGGCCGCGCTGGCGCTCGTCTTTCTCGACGGTATCGCCTTCACCCTGATCGTCTCTGGCCCCTGGGCGCGCGCCATCATCGAGGGCATCCCACTCAACCTGAAGCTGGCCGCGGGCGCCGGCATCGGCCTGTTCATCGCCTTCATCGGCATGGTCAATTCGGGAGTGGCGCAGCTCAGCGTCAGCGCCGAACTCAAGCCGGGCGTCATGCCCTTCGGCGGCAGCAGCGCCTTGCCGGTGCTCGGCCCGCTCAGCAGCCCCAGCGTGGTCATCGCGCTGCTGGGCCTGATCATCACCGGCTGGCTCATGGCGCGCAACATTCGTGCGGCCATCCTGCTCGGTATTGTGGCGACCACCGTGCTGGCCTGGATCGCGGGCGCCTTTTCCGCAGACTGGCAGGCGGCCCTGGGCGTGCATTATCCCGGCGGTCTGGGCGACATCGTGCAACTGCCCGACCTGGCCCGCTGGCTCAATCTCGGCGTGTTCAAGATGGACTTCGCCGGGCTGAGCCACTTCACCACCGGCGCGCTGATCCTCTTCTTCCTCACCTTCCTGGTGACGGACATGATGGACAGCTTCGGCACCTTCAGCGGCCTGGCGGCCAAGCTGGGCATCCTCGACCGCAACAGCAACTTCCCGCGCTCGCGCCAGACCATGCTGGTCGACGCGGGGGCCGGCGCCTTCGGGCCGCTGGTCGGCACAGCCACCGTCGCCACCTTCATCGAGAGCAGCGCGGGCGTCGGCGAAGGCGGGCGCACCGGGCTGGCCTCGGTCTGGACGGCGATCTTCTTCCTGCTGGCGCTCTTCTTCGTGCCGCTGGTCGGCCTGGTGCCGCCGGTTGCCACGGCCCCCGCCCTGCTGGTGGTCGGCTTCCTGATGATCGAGCCGGTGCTCAAAATCAACTTCGCCGACATCACCGAGGGTCTGCCCGCATTCCTCACCCTGGCCGTCATGCCGCTGACCTACAGCATCGCCGACGGCATGTTCGCCGGCATCGTCAGCTAC
>JAICKM010000918.1 GCA_025927935.1 Chloroflexia bacterium
CGAGCATAAATCAGCGAAAAGAGTCTAGCTTGTTAAAGTACCACGCGAACCGCCAAAAGGCTTTAGAGTGCTTTACGTGAGTTTCGCACCAACATCTAGTCTATACTCTACTCATGCACCTGAGCGCGAAGCCGGACCAACTGATACCCCGGAATGCGCTGGGACCAATGCGAGACGGAACAGCTTAGTCCTACGACAGATTGGGGACGCCAGGAAGTCGCCTGCCAGGCGAGCCATTGTAACCGGTGTCTCTTACGATATGCTTTCGGCACGCCGGTTCAGACCGGTCTGCCAAACCCGGTTAGGAGCCAATTTAAATGCAAACCAATACGCGTAATTTATCGAACGATGCCGCGGCCCGTGTAGCCGGCGCCGCACCCACCCCCGGCGCCGTGCCGGCCTACGCGCCACCGGCCTATATGCCGCCCAACGGCGCAGCCGTGGGACCTGTGCCCCGGAAAGGTGGGCTGAGTCCCCTGGTCTGGGTACTGCTGGGCGTGGGAATGATGGTACTGCTCTGCGGCGCGGGGTTCTTCGCTCTGACTGCCTGGGTGACAACCACCGCCGTAAAGGTCGTCGGGGACATCCCCGCCGTCGTGGTCGGGCCGACCCAGACGGATACGTCTTCCATTCGGCTGGGCGCCGCGCAGACGGCTGATGTGACTCTGAACATCGGCGCGGGCAAGCTGACACTGACCGGCGGCGCCGCGAACCTGCTGGACGGCACCTTCACCTATAACGTCGACGCCTGGAAGCCGGAACTAACCTACCATGTGAACGGCAGCACCGGCACGCTCACGGTACAGCAGGCGGGTGCGAACGGCTTCTCGCGCACGCACGACAGCACGCGTAATGATTGGGATCTTCGCCTGAAGGACGGCGTGCCGCTGGCGCTGACGGCGAACATGGGCGCTGGAGAGAGCACGCTCACGCTCGGTAGCCTCACCCTGACCAGGCTCAACGTGCATACCGGCGCGGGCGAGGCGACGGTGGATCTGGTGGGAGACTGGAAGCAAAACCTCACCGCGACTATTGAGGCCGGGGTCGGCCAGACGACGGTCAAACTGCCCCGTGATGTTGGCGTGCGGGTGAAAGCAGCGCAGTCCGGCCTGGGTAAGGTCCACGCTAACGGCTTGACCGCCTCGGGTGACACTTACACGAACGCGGCCTATGGGCACAGCCCTGTGACTTTGGACCTGACGGTCCAGATGGGGGTCGGCGAGATCACGCTGGAGCAGGCGAAGTAGCCTGAATCGGCAAAGCATAGGCCAGGGGCGGGAATCCGGTGGGTTCCCGCCCCTGGCCTGTCCCACTGCCCTGTCAGGACGCGGGCGGGCCGAATAGCGCCAGGCGCAACAGGCGCGGGGGCAGGCTGCCGCAGGCCAGCAGTGCGTCGTGGAAGCGTTTCAACTCAAAGGGCCGGCCTGCGGCGGTTTCGTGGGCGCGGTAATCGGCGGCCAGGCGCAGGATCTCGCGCTTGCCCATCAGGTAGCTCATCGGTTGGGTGGGACTCTGCGTGTAGCGTTGCACTTCGGCGCGGGCGTTCGCGGGTTCCAGGCGGGCCACGTCGACCAGCATCTGCACGGCGGCGTCAAACGATAGATCGCGGCAGTGCAGGCCCACGTCGATGACGATGCGGCAGGCCCGCCAGAGCTGATCGGCCAGGCGCATCAGCCGCTCGCGCGGGTCGGTGAGGAAGCCCTCGGCCTCCATCAGTTCTTCGCAGTAGAAGGCCCAGCCCTCGATGAACAGGTCGGCCAGGCTCTGGCCCAGCCGCCGGGGCACGCTGGCGCCGTTGGCGCGGCTGAGTTGCACATGGTGGCCGGGATAGCCTTCGTGGACCGCCGTGATCGGGATCTTGGCGTTGGGGTGGCCGCGCAACAGGCTCTCGGTCTCGGCGGCAGGCAGGCCCGGCGGCACCGGCGTCACCCAGAAGATGCCGAATTGCTTTTCCTCGAAAGCGCCGGGCTGCATGTAGGCGGCGAAGGGATAGAACGGGCGCACAAAAGGCGGCGTCTCGGCGATATGCAGATGCTCGTCTGGCGGCAACGTCACCAGGTCGTGCTCGACGATGAAGGCGCGCGACGCCTCCATGGCCGCCTGATAGGCGGGCACCAGGCCGTCGGGCGTGGGGTGGTCGGCGCGGACTTCGTTCAGCAACTCCTGCCAGGTGCGTGGCGGGCCGCCCTCGCGGGCCACAATGGCCGCCGCTTCCTCGGCCAGCGCCGCCTGGGTCTCACGAATCAGATCCTGGCCGATGGCTTCGATGGCCGTGGCATCCAGGTCGAGCATGTGCTCTTCGCGCACCATGGCGTTCCAGGCGTCTTCCCCGATGGCGAAAGTGGCGCCCGCGTGGGGGCGCAGTGTCTCCACCAGGAACTGCCGGTAGCGCTCCACGGCGGCGATGGCTTTGGTGTTGGTCGCCTCGATGCGCGCAGCCAGGATCATGTCGTCGGCGCGGATCGATTGCGCCAGCGCCGGGATGAGGTGCTGGAGCAAGGCCAGACCGCCCTCCACCGACTCCACGGCGCCATCGATCCAGGACGGCGGGCAGACA
>JAICKM010000906.1 GCA_025927935.1 Chloroflexia bacterium
GGGGTACTTCTGCTGGTACTCGAAGGTGCCTAGCTGGGACAAGAGTACGTTATATTGTGGGTCGGTTTGCTCGGGATGGTACTCGAAGACGGCACGCTCAAAGTACTGCACAAGATAGGGTTTGCCGTCGAGGTCGCTGGTCTCGGTGAAGACTTTGGAGATGGGGAAGCCTTGCTGGGCTAGACCGCCGTGGGTGTTCCAGTAGTCGAGGAAGATGCCGGTGACTGTTTGGCCGGTTTCGGGGAAGGTTTGGCTGCCGGTGCCGGGGATGGTGGGAGGCTCGCCGGGGGCGGGTGTGGCGACGGGTGGTGGGGAGGTTGGAGTGGGCTGAGATGGGCCGGTGCCGACCAGACGGCGGAGGGTGCCATCGCTGTAGCCGCCGCCTTCTATGTACCAGAGAGCGCCATCGGGGCCGGTTTCGAGGTCCATGTTGGCCGTGACGTGAGTGAGGGCGGTAACGTTGGTAGCGAGAGTGCGGCCGGCGTCTGGGGTGAAGTGGTAAAGCTGGCCGGTGTTGTAGACGGCCATGAAGATATGGTTGTGCCAGGCGGGAATGCTGTCGCCCGTGTAGACAGTGATGCCGGTTGGGGCGACGCAGCAGTCGGCGCTACGGATGTACCAGAGGGGATTGATGGAGTTGAAGGAGGGGTCGGGGCCGTTTTCGTTGTTGTCGTCGCAGGGGTAGTCGGGGCGCCAACCGTAGTTGTTGCCGGCCTCGATGAGGTTCATTTCGTCGTCGCAGCCGGGGCCGTTTTCGCTGGCGAAGATGCGCCCGCGCACCACCGGGTCGAACGTGAAGTCGAAGCTGTTGCGCAGGCCCAGCGCGTAGATCGACGGCAGCGCGCCCGCGCCGAAGTTCGGATTGTCCGCGGGCATGCTGCCGTCGGGGTTGATGCGATGCAGCTTGCCGTTGGGCACGCGCACGTTCTGCGAATTACTCGGATTGCCGCTCTCGCCGATGGTGATGTAGAGTTTGCCGTCGGGGCCGAAATGGATGTTGCCGCCGTTGTGGTTCCCCGCCGTCTGCGGCGAGGTGAAGATCACGACCGGGTTGGACCCCACGCCGTCGCGCTCGACGAAGCGGGCCACCTTGTTCTCCGTTGTCTCGCAGCCGGGGCCTTGCGTGTAGTAGACGTAGATATAGTGGTTGGCCGTGAAATCGGGGTCGATGGCGATGCCCAGCAGCCCGCGCTCGGAGCAATTGCTCACGTCGAAGTTGATCACCGGGTCGGGTTGCAGTTTGCCGCCGGCAAACAGGCGCACCCGGCCCGACGCGCGTTCGGTGTAGAACAGCCGCCCACCGGGGTCGAAGGCCATGGCGACGGGGGAGTTCATGTCGGTGAGCACCGTCTCGATGGATGCGCCCGGCGGCAGCGCTTCCACCCCGGCGCGGATCTGAGCCGCGGGCGCCGCGCCCGCGGGCAGCCCGGCGGCCCGCGGCACGAAGCACAGCGCGAGGGCCAGGACGAGCGCGCCCAGGCCCGCCAGGGCATTACGTTTGCGGAACAGCACGGTCATGGCGGCACCTCCAACGCGGGCCGGTTGCAACCCGGCCCCTACAACGGTTTCTACTCCGTTGATCATACCTCCGTGAGCAGGAGTTGGTTCGGGGCGCTTAGCTGCCCCAGGTACGGCGCAGGACGCGCAGCCAGTTCTCGTGGGTCAGCTTGCGTAGCTCGGCGTCGCCGTAGCCCGATTCGCGCAGGGCGGCGACCAGGCGCGGCAGCCCGGTCACGTCGCCGATCTCGGTGGGCACGGTAGTGCCGTCGAAATCGGAGCCGAAGCCCACGCCGTCGATGCCGACGCGCTCAGTCAGGTAGTGGATGTGGCGGACCATGGTGCTCAGCGGCGTGTCGGCGTCGTTGCCGCCGTCTTCGCGCAGGTCGCTGACCGTGAACGTTAGGCCGACCATGCCGCCGGTCTCGCGGATGGCGTCAAGCTGGCGGTCGGTCAGGTTGCGCGTGGACCGGCAAAGGGCGTGGACGCCGGAGTGCGTCGCCACCAGCGGCGCGTCGGACAGGGCGGCGACGTCCCAGAAGCCCGCCTCGTTGAGGTGCGACAGGTCGATCATGATGCCCAGGCGGTTGCAGGCGCGCACAAGATCGCGCCCGGCCTCGGTCAGACCCGGCCCAGTATCGGGTGAGCGGGGGTACTGGAACGGCACGCCGTAGCCGAAAGCGTTGGGCCGGCTCCAGACCAGGCCCAGCGAGCGCAACCCCGCCTGATAAAAGACCTCCAGGGCGTCGAAATCCCGGTCGATGGCCTCGGCGCCCTCGAAGTGTAGCACCGCCGCCAGCACGCCCTCGCGCAGGCAGCGCGCCAACTGATCAGCCGTGCGCACCACCTGCATTTGCCCATCCGAGGCCGCCTCCAGGCGAAACAGGCTCGCCACCAGGGCCAGCGCCATTTCCTGCGCCGGGATCAGGTCGACCGGCGGAGCCATGGGCACCTCGTAGCCGTCGTCGGTGATAATGAGTTCCGGATCGTCCTCTTCCGCCCGCGGGAACGAGGGCACGAACACGGCGAAGAAGCCGCCGCCAAAGCCGCCCTCGCGGGCGCGCGGCAGGTCCAGGTGGCCGTATGCGCTGCGCGTGAAGAAACTGCGGTCCTGGCCCGGCTTGGGCAGGGCCA
>JAICKM010000956.1 GCA_025927935.1 Chloroflexia bacterium
CATCGAGATCGGCGGCGGGATCGGCCCGCTGAAGGGGAAGATCTGGCGCATCGGGCTGATGGGCTATGGCGCCCGCCAGGAGTTTGTGCTGGAACTACTCGGCGCGCTGGAACTCATGCTCAAGACGCATGGGCACGCGGCTACCGCGGGGGCGGGCGTGGCCGGCGCGATGGCTGTGTACGCGCAAGCGGCCGGCCAGGGCGATCAGGGAGCTATCGGCTAGCCGTCCCTAGTGATACCACGCGCCCGTGCCGGACAGCCGGCACGGGCGCGTTGCGTGGCGGCCTGGCGCCCGATCACGGGGTCCGGAGCAGGCGCAGCACTTCCGCGACGCTCCACGCCTGGGCGAAGCAGCCCCTGGGGTTGAAAGGTGGCTGGGCATCGAAAATCTCGTTGATCGTGCCCGCGCCGTCCACGGCCAATTGGCGCTGTAGCGGCTCCAGCAGTTTGCGGATGCCCGCGCGGTCCACGCCCATCCAGCGCCGCACGGCATCGCCGTAGGCGCCGATCAGCCAGGGCCAGACGGGACCCTGGTGGTACATAGCATCGCGGGTCGCCCGGTTCCCGGTGTAGACGGCCTGGAACCGCGGGTCGCTGGGCGCCAGGGTGCGCAGCCCGACTGGCGTCAGCAACTCGCGCCGCACCACATCGAGTACGCTCCGCGCCTGGGTTTCGTCGACCAGATCCGGCTCCAGCGACAGGGCGAACAGTTGATTGGGGCGCAAACTGGCGTCGTCCACGCCGTTCGGGTCGTCGATCACGTCGTACAGGTATCCGCCCTCGGCGTACCAGAACCGTGCGCGGAAGCCGGCGCGCGCCTGGTCGGCCATCGCCGTGTAATCGAGCGGGGCGGGCGTTGTCTCGGCGCGGCGGGTAGCGGGGGTTGCCGCGGGCGCCTGCGCGCCCACCCGGCTCTGCAAGCGGGCCATGATGCGCAGGGCATGGTACCAGAGCGCCTGGATTTCGACCGGCTTACCGTGGCGCGGGGTGAAAACCGTGTCATCGACTTTAGCATCCATCCACGTAAGCTGCACGCCCGGCTCGCCGGCGTGCAGCAGGCCGTCGGCGGGATCGACGCCGATGCGGTAGCGCGTGCCCTTGACATGCCAGCGGATGATGTCTTCCAATTGCGGCCAGAGATCGCGGGCCAGGGCTGGATCGCCCCCGGCCTCGAGATAGGCATTAATCGCGTGGAAGTACCAGAGCGTGGCATCCACCGTGTTGTAGTCGGGCGGGGTGCCTTCGTCGGGGAAGAGATTGGGCACCATGCCCTGGTCCACGTAGCGGGCGAAGGTGCGCAGCAAGCTCTCAGCGGCGGGCAGCCGGCCGGTGCTGAGTGTCAGGCCGGGCAGCGCAATCATGGTATCCCGGCCCCAATCGGTGAACCAGGGGTAGCCGGCGATGACCGTGCGCGGGCGCATATCCTCCTGCTCGGCGGGGTTCAGCGTCGGAGCGGGCGGCGCGGCGGGCGCCAGTAGCGCGCTGGGGCGCCCGCCGCGCTGCGGCGCGTTGGGGGCGCGCATATAGACGACCGGGGCGGGGGTCCGCGCGGCGGCGGTCTCGGCCTGGTCCGACTGCGCCGTTTCGCTGCCGCGATAGACGAGAAACTGGTCCGCGGCCTGCACAAGCTGGGCGATAAATGCCTGCCCATCGTCGGCGCCGGGATCGGCGGCATCACGGTCCGCTGCGTCGAGAGCAGCGCCCGCCTGGCGCAGCAGCCGTTCCTGGCGGGACTCCATCCGGGCCAGCGCTGCGTCGACCGCCCGATCCACCTGGGGCGGTGGCTCGGCGGTCGCGATCATCGTCACCGATTGGCCCGCCGTGAGTTGGCTGCGGAAGACGCCCGGCAGATAGAGGTCCTCCAGGTAATCCATGCCGCGTTCGCGTTCGGCGCGGTAGAGAAAGTTCCAGTACCAGACGCCCGATGTGGTGAACGCGGCGCGCGGCAAGGCAATAAGATATAACCACGGGGCCTCCGGTGTGGCCCGGATGGCGCACCCGCCGCCGATGGGCCGCACCAGCACCTCGAAGTTCCAATCGAGCCGGCCCTTGGTCAGGCTGTGGTGGTCGCGATAATTGACGAACGGGCGCACAATCAAGTTCATGGGGTAGGGGCTATCCACCACGCTGTAGCGCAGATAGGTGGTGTTGCGCCCGTATTCCATCCAGATGGTTTTGCGCAGATAGGCGGGGCCCACCCGGTACAGGAAGCTAGGCATGCCGTTGCGGTATTCAAACGAGTCCAGGTGGACGAATCCACCGGGATGGATGCGCTCGTCCTGGTACTCGTTCGCGCCCAGGAAATAGGTGACGCCGTCCATTTCCACTTCTTCGTCACA
>JAICKM010000173.1 GCA_025927935.1 Chloroflexia bacterium
CGGCATCCGCGTCGTGACCATCGCGCCCGGTATCTTCGACACGCCCATGCTGGCCGGGCTGCCGGAACCGGCCCGCCAATCGCTGGGCCGGCAGGTGCCCTTCCCCTCGCGCCTGGGCCGGCCCGAAGAATACGCCGCGCTCGCCCAGCACATCATCGAGAACGAGATGCTCAACGGCGAGGTGATCCGGCTGGACGGCGCGTTGCGTATGGGGCCGCGCTAGGACAACACGGTGCACTGCTGGGCGGCGGACCGGTTTGAAACCCGCCTCTACAACGCAAAATCACCGTGGCGGACTACCCGGGCAAAGCACCTACACTGCCATGCCGCGTTAGGCCAAGGAGACACCATGAGCGATCTCACCTGGGCGCAGGTCCATGCCTGGCGCCTGAGCCGGCATCACCTGGGGGAACGCGCCCCGCACGCGCAAGCTCTGACGGTCGTTGACGCGATCTGCGGCTTGCACGCCCAGATGATGTCGGCGGCGGAACTGGCCCTCTGGGCGCGCGTCGCGGATGTCACGCCCGACGACGTGCGCGATGCCCTCTGGACCCGGCGCGCGCTGGTGAAAACCTGGGCCATGCGCGGCACGCTGCACCTGCTGACCGCCGAGATGTTCCCCATCTATGTCGCCGCCGCGCGCCCCCGCGCCAACTATCGCAAGCCGTCCTGGCTCAAGTATCACAGCGTGACCCTGGCCGAGATCGAAGCGATCATCGAGGCGGTGCCCACCGTACTCGACGGCCGCTGCCTCACGCGGGAAGAACTGGCGGACGAGATTGCCCGCTTACTTGGAGCACCCCATGTGGGCGAGCTATTGCGATCCGGCTGGGGCGCGTTGCTGAAGCCTGCCGCCTATCACGGCTACCTCTGCTTCGGCCCCAGCCAGGGCCAAGCCGTGACCTTCGTGCGCCCCGACCAGTGGCTGGGCGGCCTGCGCGCGGTCGATCCCGACCAGGCGCAACAGGAGGTGTTGCGCCACTATCTGACCGCCTACGGCCCGGCCACGCGGGAGGAGTTCGAGCGCTGGTGGGGCATGGAGCCGCGCGACGCCCGGCGGTTGTTCGCCGCTATGGCAGCGGAACTGGCGGAAGTCACGGTAGAGGGCCGGCCCGCCTGGGCGTTGGCCGCCACGGTGGACGCGATACGCGCGCTGGCGGAGCCGGCCGGCGTCCGGCTCTTGCCCAACTTCGACCCCTATGTGGTGGCCCTGGCGCGCGAGTCCGCGTACCTGCTGCCTAATGGGTACAAGGACCGCGTCTACCGGACCGCCGGGTGGATCTCGCCGGTGGTGCTCGCGGCGGGCCGGATGGTGGGCGTCTGGGAATACGAGAAGCAGCGTTCGCGCATCCGGGTGACGGCGGAGATGTTCGCGCCCCCATCCGCGGTAGTCCAACGCGGGATCGCGGCGGAAGCGGAGCGCCTGGGCGCCTTCCTCGGCGCGCCCGCGGAGGTCACGATAAGCGCATAATCTCCGGCGTCGGCCTCGCCCGCCCGGTACCACCGTCGGGTAAACGCATCGTCGCGATCCCCCTCGCGAAAGCTCTTCCAACCGCCCACTACCATAACGGGCCGCGAGTCCCGCGCCATGTGCAAGACTTGCCGTGGGGCTGTGCAATTGCCCAGTCCAGCGATTGGCATAGATATTGCCTTATTAGCTGAGAAACCGGCCCGGGCGTTCCCGTGACAGCATGACTGTTGCCGCGATCTTTGCACCGGCGCCCGTTGGAGGTGACTACAATGAGTGATATCGATCTTGCGCGGACCGTGCGCCGGATCCTCGCTTTGCTCTTAGATGATATCGATACGGTGCAAGTGGAAGTAGAACACGGCGTCGTTTATCTGGAAGGTGTCGCGGTCAGTGCCGCGGAAAAGCAGAAGATTGATCTGCACATCCGGCGGGTGACCGGCGTGCGGCAAGTCGTGAACTGCCTGTCGTTGGAACATGTGGCGCGCCTGGCGCGGGAACTGAACGTGTCCCCGCCCCGCCCGTCTATATCAACACTTGACTTCGAGTCGTTACAGCCGGGAAATCACAGCCCCGGCTGACAGCGCAGAGCCATGGTCCTATAGTATTCAAGAAAAAGAATCCGAAAGGAGGTGACAAAAAGCCGAAGGTGCCGTATGCTGGAGCGAATCTCACTTCTCTCCAGGAGGCACCCCGATGGCCCTTAGCATAACCCTCACCCGACCGACTGTCAAGGCATTGCACCAACTGGCGCTCACCGCCAGCCACGCGGGCGACCATGCCGCGGTGCGCCGCTGCTTGGCCCTCGTGCAGTACGCCGCCACCCGCTGCGTGGCGACCGTGGCCGCCACGGCCGCCGTCCATGTCGATAGTGTGTATGCCTGGTTGCAGATTCTGCTCCGCGAGGGGGTGGCCGGTTTGCGCTCCGCCGCCAAGGCGGGTCGGCCCGCCAAACTCACCGGGGAGCAGAAAGCCCGCCTGCGGGAACTACTGCTGGCCGGCCCGGAAGCCGCCGGGTATGCGACCGGCGCCTGGCATAGTCCGCTCGTCGCCGCCTTGATCGAACGCGCGTTCGGCGTGCGCTACGCGGTGGGCTATCTGCCGGCCCTCTTACGCAGTCTCGGCTTCAGTTACCAGAAGGCGCGCTTTGTGTCCGATCATCTCAATGCCGCCGCGCGCCAGCAGTGGCTCACCGCGACCTGGCCACAGATCGTGGCCACCGCCCAGGCGCAAGGAGCGCTGTTGCTCTTTGGCGATGAGGCCAGTTTCGCCCAATGGGGCAGTTTAGGCTATAGTTGGGCCCCGCGGGGCCAGCAACCGACCGTGTTGACCACGGGGCGGCGCAAGGGGTATAAGGTCTGGGGGTTGGTGGAGTGGCGCCGCGGGCGGCTGTTTTGGCACGGGCAGGAGGACCGCCTGACGGGCGCGGGCTACGGTGCCTTTCTGGAACAGGTGTTAACGCAGACCGACCGGCCCATCGTGCTGGTCCAAGACGGCGCCCGCTACCATACCAGCCGCGAGGTGCAAGCGTGGCTGGCCGCGCAGACCGGGCGGTTGCAGGTGTACCAACTGCCCAGCTATTCGCCGGATTACAATCCCATTGAGCATCTGTGGCGGGAGGTCAAGGCCGGGACGCACAACGCCTACTTTCCCACGTTTGACGCGTTGACGGCGCGCGTGGAGGAGCGGTTGGCGGCGTTAAACAGCGATCCAGCGCGCGTCCGGCGCCTGCTGGGTACGCCGCTTGATGTCTATGCCGAGCGTTTCCCGGCAGCGGCGTGATTCGGAATCTTTTTCTTGAATACTATATAAGCGCACCAGGCAAGAGGGGCGCTCCTTAATCGGAGCGCCTCTTCTTGATCGACTCAGCCGGCCCCCTGCCCCGCGCGCCGGGAAGTTGTGGTCGCGGGAGGCGTTGCCGAGACCGCCGGCAATGGGCTGGGCGAGGGACCGGACGAGGGACTGGGCGGCGGACTCGGCGACGGCGCGGGCGAGGAACCCGGCGACTCGGTGGGGGTGAGCAGCGGCGGCACGAGCGGGGCGACCAGCGTCGGCTCGGGCAACGCCGTGGGCGGCCCGCTGATGGTCACGGTGATTTCCTGTGGGTCCCAGGTCTTGAGGGTGGTCCGCGGCGGCACGGTGATGGCCGGGGTCAGCTTGTACGTGCCCACGCCGTAGCCCGTCAGGTCCAGCACCGCGCGCACACTGTCGGGTTTGAGGTCTTGCAGCGCATCAAAGGGGCCGCTGACCGTGATATCGACCCGATCCGGCGATTCGACGCTAACCAGGCCGGGCGCCAGCCCGGTATGCGTCACCTGGGCGGAGAGCTGAGTCTTGGTGCTTAGCTCCTCGATCACGACGCGCACCTGCACCTGGTTGTGCTGCGTCTGCGGCCAGAGCGTCAGGCCGTTCGTCAGCGGCACGGTGATGTTCACTTGCACCGTCTGGGTTGCGCCGCCGATGGACACCGGTGCTGTTTCCAGGAAGTTGAGCGGTTCCAGCACATTGGGCGGGCCATAGGCCGTCAGCGTGGTCGGTTGCACTGTGATATCGGTCACGACGTAGCCGGGCGCGGGGGCGCCTTCGACCGGCGCGTGGACCGGCAGCGTCTTATAGTTCACGACCTGTTGAATGGCGACCACCACGTTGACGTACTGCGGCTGGAAGTCGAGTCCGGTGATCTCGCGTCCGGCGAAATCGAGGGCCTGCGGCGCCACCTCGCCGGCCTGCGTGCCTTGCTTGTTATCCACGTCCACCTGGGCCACGACCTGGTCGATCCGATCGACCTGGTCGCGCGGACCGCGCACCACCACCTCGGAGGGGCGCACCTGTTGCGTTTCAATTTGGTAGCCGAGGCCGGGCCGGCCCATCGGGCGCACCTGGACCGGCATCCGCCTGTCGCTGACTTCGATCACCTGGACCTGGATCTGGCTCGGCTCGACGATGACGCGGTCGGCATCACTGGGGGCCGCGACCTGGACCGGCACCCGGTACGTGCCGGGGCCTTTGCCGGCCAGGTCGATGTACGCGGTAAAGTCGGAACTGCGCAACCGCGCCAGCACGTCGGCGGGCGCTTGCGCCGTGATCGTGACGTTGCCCAGGTCATTGCTCAGGCTCAGGTTCTTGTCCAGCCCCCGCGCCACGACCGCGATGCGGCTATAGGTGCTCGACCCCGACGGATTCTCCAGGTTGAGGACATACATCCAGAGCAGCGAAGCAATGGTGAAGGCCAGCAAGAGGCGGCTCAGCCGCTCCCATCCGACCCAGGTGCGCCGGGGCCGGGGCCGCGGTTTGCGCGGCAGCGCGGGGACCGCGGGCTCGATGGGCCGGGTGGCGCCCCGCGCGGGCGGCGCGGGCGGCGCGGGCGGGGCCGCCGATTCGCTACGCGACTCCACCTCCGCCACCGGGGCGCCCGGCTCGCGCAGCGTGCTTAAGATCAGTTCGGTTGTATCGTCGCGCCCGTTCTTATACCCCGGCTCGGTGCCGGCGCGGTCGGACGTGGGACGGCGGGGGTCGTTCATGCTAGGGCCTCGTGGGGCAGCGCCACATTGAGCAGCCCGGCGAGGACTGTGCGCAAGCGCTCGGGACTGAGATTGCCGACCAGGCGACCGTTCGTCGCCACCCCAATAGTGCCCTTCTCCTCGGAGACGACCACGGAGACGGCGTCGGAGTGTTCGGAAATACCGAGCGCGGCGCGGTGGCGCGTACCGTAGTGTTGAGCGCCGAGCACCTGGTCGGTCAGCGGCAGCACGGCGCTGGCGGCGATGATGCGCGGCCCGCGCACGATAATCGCGCCGTCATGTAGCGGCGAGTTGGGATAGAAGATCGTGGCGATAAGCTGGCTGGTTACTTCGGCGTCCAGGGGGATACCCCGGTCGGCATACTCTTGCAGACCGGTCTGGCGTTCGAGGACGATTAAGGCGCCGGTGTGCTGGCGGCTGAACTGGGTACAGGCCGCCACGATGGCATCAATAGTGGACGCCATATCGCCGGGACGGCGGCGCCCGCGCGTCAAGTAGGCGCCAGTGCGACCCACCTGTTCCAGGGCGCGGCGGAGTTCGGGCTGGAAAATAATCGGAATGCCGACCAGCAGCGCCAGGCCCGAGTTGCGGATCAGCCAGGTAAGGGTGGTCAATTGGAACACCGTACTGACCAGGGCGGTCGCCAGCCAGAGGATCACCACCCCGCGCGCCAGCATCGTCGCCCGCGTGCCGCGGAACACCGACAGGATCCAATAAAAGATCAGGGTTACTGCCGCCAGGTCGAGCAGAGTAGACGGGTTCGTGGTAATGCGCGACAGTATCCAGTTGACCTGCGGCATGGGCCGCTACCTCCCGCTTGCCGGCTGGCGACTACCTCCGGAGTGGTCCTGCGCGAGGCGCTGCATTTCGGCCTGAAGAGCGGCCAATTGCTGATCCTTGGTGGGTTCCAGCCGGCGCAAGCGCCCATAGAGGCGCGCCGCCTGACCAAACTCGTGCTGCTCGGCCAGCACTTCGGCCAGAGCGTAGTACGACTCCGTATCGTTGGGGGCGAGGGCGATTAGCTCATGTAGAGCCGCAATCGCGTCCTTCGACCGTTTCTGCTGCAAGTAGATTTCGGCGATCCGCTTCTGTTCGCGGGTCGCCTCCGGCATCTTACCGGTGGCAATATACAGGTGAATGAGTTGCTGACGGGCATCAACATCGCCCGGCGCCATACGCAAGATGCGCTCGTAGATGGCGAAGGATTCGCGCAACTGGCCCATCTGCCAGTAGATATCGGCGCCGCGCTGGTAGGTCCGCACGGCATCCTTGACCATGCCGGCCTTGCGCTGCAACTCGGCCAGGATCTCCAACTCGGCAAGACCGAGATCGATGTAACCGATCTTGAGATAGGTATCGGCCAGTTTCTGGCGCACGGTGATATTGTTGGGCGCCAGCTTGGACATCGTGCCCAGCGTTTCGATCACCTTTTCGATCTGGCCGCTATCCTGGTAATGGCTGATCAGCTCGTCCAGCGCGACCAGCGCCGCGCCCAACTGGCCCTGCAAGAAATAGAGCTCGGCCAGTTGGGTGTAGATCTCCCGGTCGTAGGGCGCGTGCGCCTTCGCCGCCTGTAGCGCCTGGATCGCCTGGGCATTATCGCCGTGTAATATATGGGCCTGGGCCAGCGGCTGATAGAGATCGATCCGCGTGGGCAGCTTCAAAAACTCCAGCTTGGGGCGCGGGGAAGGAGTCACCCGCTCGCTTTCCAGCAGTTGCATCGCCGCGTTCAGCAGCCGCAGCGCGCCGTCGCCGTCGCGCGCATCGAGCGCCAGGTGCGCCCGCCGGACGCGCAGCAGGAGGCCCAGGAAACTGCGATCCGCGGCGGGGAGCAGGCCCAGCCCGTTGTCCAGGGCTTCGGTCTCCGCCCGCAATTGCTGCTGCTCGGCGGCGGTCCGCGCCTCCGCATCCAGGGCGTCTTCCGGGATGGGCAGATCGTTCAGCAGCGCCAGGGCATAGAACATTTCAGGCCGGTCGCTGGTCAGAGCGAACCCGCGCAGGTCTTCCAGAATCACTTGCCGGTCGCCATAATCGGCGGCGGCGCTCAACAACGTTTGGAGCACATCCCACTGGGTATCGTTGCCCAGCAGGACCATGGTCACGAACACGCGGGTCAGCGCCTGCTTGTTCTCCGGGTCGATCTGTAACGCGCGGCTGAACTCCGGCAGCGCATCCGCCGGGCGGTCGGCCCGCAGCAGATAGAGTCCGGTCCGCAGGCGCACCTCCGGATTTTGGGGCGCGATGGAGCGCAAGCGGCGCAATTCCTCGATCGCCTGCTCGCGCTGGCCGGTGCTGTAGTGCATATCGGCCATGCTCAGGTATTCGTTCACGGCGGCGTCGTGCTGGCCCAGGTCCATGAGCAGCGTCGCCAGCTTGGTGCGGATGTTGACGTTCTCGGGCTGGAGCGCGATCAGTTCCGGGAAGACCTGCGCCGCCGTCTCCATATCGCCCCGCACCATATAAACATCGATCACCGATTGCAGCTTAAGAATGGCGTCCTCGCGGCGCCCGCTCTGGCGGAAGATCTCGGCCAGGCGCAAATGGATGGGCAGGTAGTCCGCATCGAGGCGGATCACCTCATAGCAGCAATCGATGGCGGCCATCCACAGACCCCGTTCGAGCAGCGCATCGGTCACGTCGACCAGCGCGGCAGTCTCGCCATCGAGCGGCATCCCTTCGTCGACCAGCACCGCCCGCAGCGCAAGGCTGGCGCCGGCCGCAGCAGCCGGGGACCCATTCGCGCTCGGCGGAGCAACTCGCGCCGTGATCGCGGGCGGCGCGACCGCGGTGGCCGTCGCGCCGGGAGCAGCGGTCTCCGTATCCGGCGGGGTCAGATCTTGCGCGCGCAAGAAATCGGTGATCGGGCGCAGCATCCCGGAACGGACCCGGCCCGTGCCTCCGGATGCGCCGCCCGCGTCGGACCCCGGCCCGCTGGAAACAAACTCCGGCGCGACCGGCACTGAGGGGGGCGCCGCGGATGCACCGCGCTTGGGTTCCGGCGCGGGCGGCGCCTCTTTAGAGGCAGGCTCCGGCGCGCCGCCGATGCTCTGTAACCGGGCGCTGATACCCTGGTCGTTGAGTTCATCGGCACGGGCCAGCAACTGGTCGGTGAACCCGCTGCGCCAGCGGCGCGCCTGGAGGAACGTCGCCAGCGTGGAGTACAGGCTGGCCGCCCGCGACGTATTGCCCTGGCCCAGATGGGCATCCGCCGCTGCTTGATAGAGGTCAATCAGGTCGTTAATCTCGTTCTTCGAGACGTGTTGCAGATCGACCAGGCTGACGGCGGCTTCATAGGCGCGCGTCGCCTCGGCCCGCTGGCCCAGGGTGCGGTAACATTCGCCCAGCGCGTACTGGCTTGACATGGCATATTCGGGATCGGCGGCGGATTTCTGCAACTGCTCCACCGCTTGCTTCCACTGCTTGTCTTGCTGGTAAAGCAGGCCCAGGCTGTAATGGAGGGCCGCGGTATCGAGGCCGGCCGATTGCGCCGCTTCCAACTGGACGCGGGCCGCCGCAAACTGGTTCTTCTCCTGGTACTGCATCGCTAGGTCGTACATCTGCTCCAGGTCGCGCTGGGCGGCCTGCCCCGGCCCACTGACGATGCGCAGCGTCTTCTCGTCAAACTGGGTGCCGGTGGCTTCGAGCTGGCGGCGGCGCAGGCGATAGAGCCAGTCACGCGCTTCGGGGTGGCTGTTGTCGAGGGCGAAGCCGGTTTCGGCATGGCGCACCGCCAGATCGAGGTCTTCGGGCTGGCTTTCCAGGGCAAGACGCGAGAGGGTCAGGTATTCCTGGATGGCAAGATTGCGCTCGCCCATGCTGCGGTAGATCTCGGCGATGCGCTCATGGGCCAGCCGGTTCCCCGGATTCAGCCCCAGGACGGTGCGCAACGTAGCCAGGGCATCCCGGATCTGGTTCTGCGCGTTATAGACCGTCGCCACCTGCATATAGGTGCGCTCGGCATCGGCGGGTTGGTGCAACTGGACCTGGCACTCGGCGATCCGGTTGAGCACAAACGGATCGCTGGGGCGGACCCGGAGCAGGCTGGTATAAGCCTGGAGCGCCGCGGGCCACTGCTGCAAGCGGAACAGCGCCTGGGCCATGTTGGTCTGCGCGTTTGCGTCGTCGGGGAACTCGTCAATGGCCCGCTGGTACTCGCGCAACGCTTTGTCCCAGGCGTTCTCAAAGGCGTAATCCTGTGCCCGCTTCATCGCGGCATCAAACGCCGCTTTATTGCCCGCCACTACGTGCCTCCTCTACCCGGGGGGGACATTAGACAGATCGTGAGGCCGGGCGCGCTGATCACGGCCGGTGCTTTAGTATACCACAACACCTAAGACGCTGGGTAGGGCCAATCGGGCATCGGGGGACGGCCAATAGGCGGTGGATAGCCTGTGGATAAAGTGGTGGATAAACGGGATTGACAGGGCGCGCGCCCGGTGCTATGATAGCCGTACTTCAGTAGATTGTTCTTCGGAACGGAGTACTGGAGAGCAAGGCCGGAGGATCCGCAAGGATTGTCCGGCCTTCGCGCTTTCCCGGCGCCGGCCCGTGCCTAGCCGCGGCCCGACCGGCGCGGCGCGGACGAGCGGCCGGCGTTGCCGCCCCCGGCGCCGGTATCGCGCGGGCGGCGGGGCGCGGCGCGCTGGCGGTAGTCGGGCGCGTCGATGAAGATATGGCCGCACAACTGCTGGTCGCACAGCCGCGAGGCGATGCGCGGGTCCAGCGCGTCGAGATCGACGTTGGACGTGACCACCGTGGGCATGCGGTAGTTGTAGCGGTGGTTGAAGATCTGGTAGAGCTTTTCGCGCGCCCAGGGCGTGGTGTTCTCGGTGCCCAGGTCGTCGATGATCAGCAGCGGCACGGTGCGCACCGCCTCGAAACGGTCGTCATACGACCCTTCGCTGTTGGGCGCGTAAGCGGCGCGCAGGTGGTCCAGCAAGTCGGGCGCGATGGCGAAATAGGTCTGCAAGCCGCGTTCGAGGGCCGCGTTGGCGATGGCCGCCGCCAGGTGGGTCTTGCCGCAGCCGTAGGAGCCAAGCAGCAGCAGCCAGCCGGTGGGATTATGCGCGTATTCGACGCAACGCATGAAGGCGTCGCGCACGCCGGGCGCCGCCGCGGCGTCGAACGTCGCGAAGGTCTTGGCGGCGAAAGCGTCGAGGTTGCTCAGGCGCTCCATGCCGCTGTGCGTCTTCTCGGCGAGTTCGCGCAGTTTGCACTGGCACGGGAACAACCGCCCGAAGTTCGGGTGGCCCAGCGGCGCATCCAGGCGCAGGTAGCCCGCGCCGTGACAGTTGGGGCAGACCTCACTTGGGCCCGAAGAGATGGGCGTATTTCCCGGTGAGGTATTTACCGGGATCGAGAGTTCCGCCAGATACTTGCCCACGCGTTCCATCGTCTCTTCCCTTCGCCGCCCAGTTCTCCAGAATCCGGCGCACATAGGTCCAACTGCGCTTATTGTAGTTGACGGCCTCGGTGAAAGCTTCTTCGATCCAGGCCGCCGGGTACAGGCGCTCGGCTTCGGTGAGCTGGTCGGCCAGCAGCGGCGTGATCACGCCGATATTCTGCTCATACAGCTCAAAGATATTGGCCCGCCGTTGCACCAGACGCACGCGCGACTCATCGGGCGCGCCCTCGGTCACGCTCTCCGGCGCGCGCCCCAACGCGGCGTCGCGCTCGGCGCGCAAGAGGGCCAGCCACTGGGCCGAGGCCAGCCCGCCCGTTTCGGCCCCCGCTTCCTCGCCGCACATCTGGGCCAGCCAGCGTTTGTTGAACGGCGTATTGACCAGGTACCAGAATTCTTCGTCCGCCGCGCCCCCTTCCGGCTGGACGATCAGTTGCAGCAACGTGCCGCGGGCCACGGCCAGTTCCAGCCCCTCGCGCA
>JAICKM010000373.1 GCA_025927935.1 Chloroflexia bacterium
GCAAGCGCGCCCGTTGGAGCCGCCCGCCGCCCCCCGCCTGGCCGAGATCCAGGTCCCCACCCTCGTCATGATCGGCGACCTGGACGAATCCGCCACGCGGCTCATGGCCGATGCGCTAACAGACGGCATCGCGGGCGCGCGCAAGGTCGTCTTCCCCGGCGTGGCCCACATGGTCAACATGGAGCGCCCGGAGGAGTTCACCCGGCTCGTGCTCGATTTCTTGGAGAGCGTCCCGCGCGAGTAGCGGAGCGGCGTGATTGTGCGCGGGCGGCACCGGTGTCCCACCGGCATGCCTGAGTCATCTTTCGTGTTCCCCTGGTCGTACTTCGCTCGCGTCCAGGCCGCGCAGGCCGCCTGAGCCAGGGTGGTCCGCCCACCCGCAACGTTCGGCAACGCGGCGGCGTTGTAGGGGATGTGTGTCGCCGGGCGCACTGTGGAGTACGCGTCTACAGGAGGTTACACAGCCATGAGTCGAAGACGAATCACGGGATGGATGCGCATGCTGGCGGCGGCGCTGTTGCTGCCCGCGCTCCTGGTCGGGGCCGGGGCCACGAGCCGGGCCGCCGATGGGCCGGGCCGCTATGTCTTGCCGGGCGATACGGTCTTTCCGGAGGGGATTGGCTATGACGCCGCCACCAATGCCTTTTTCGTGGGCAGTTCCGGCGACGGCACGCTATACCGCGGCGATGTCGCCACCGGCGCCGTCACGGTCTTTTCGCCCGCCGGCAGCGACGGCCGCGCCGGCGCCACCGGCATGAAGAGCGATGGGCACGGCCACCTGATCGTGGCCGGGGCGGGCACCGGGATCATCTTTGTCTATGACATCGCCGGCGGCGCCCTGCTCCAGAAGTTTGACACCGGCTCGGAGCCGAACACTTTCCTCAACGACATCGCCGTGACCCCCGACGGCGCGGCCTATGTCACCGACTCAATGAGTCCCTACCTCTACAAACTCACCCCCGGCGCAAGCGGCTTCACCTACGAGCGCTGGCTGGACTTCACCGGCACGGCGTTCGCCTATGTGCAGGGCTTCAACGCCAACGGCATCGTCGCCTCGGACGACGGCCGCTACCTGCTGATCGTGCAAAGCGGCACGGGCAAGCTGTTCCGCGTGGGCACCGCCGATAAGAGCGTCGCCGCCGTGGATCTGGGCACGGCCACGCTGGCCGCGGGGGACGGCATGTGGCTGACCGGGCACACGCTCTATGTCATGCGCAACGCGCAAGCGCTGCTCATCACCCTGGCCCTCAACGACGACTACAGCAAGGCAGACGTCACCGGCACGTCTACCGACCCCGCGTTCGCCTACCCAACCACCTTTGCGCGGGTGGGCGACCGCTTCCTGGTGGTCAACTCGCAGTTCGACAAGCGCGGGCCGGGGCTAACCCCTGCCTTGCCCTTCACCGTGGTCAGCGTCCCGGTGCCCGGCGCCCCTACTGCGCCCGGTATGCCGACCACGGGCGCCCCCGCGCTGCCCCTGGCCCCGCTGCCGGCGCTGCTGGCCGCGGTCCTGCTGATCGCGGGGCGCCGCCTGCGGACGAGTAGCCGGTAAGGCACCAACCTCGCCCCACCCCGCGGCGGGGCGGGTGCCGCCCGCCGCCAGAGAGGAGGATCCGCTAGATGCACTTTCGTGCCGTCATCCTGCGCGCCGGTAAGACCGCCACCGGCATCCCCGTGCCGCCCGAAGTCCTGGAGAGCCTGGGGGCGGGCAAGCGCCCCCCCGTCCGCGTCACGCTCGGCGCGTATACCTACCGCACCACCGTGGCGACGGTGGACGATCGGTTCATGATCCCGGTCAGCGCCGAGGTCCGCCAGAGCGCCGGGGTCGCCGGGGGCGATGAGGTGGATGTGGAGATCGAACTCGACACCGCGCCGCGCGAAGTCACTGTGCCGCCCGACCTGGCCGCCGCGCTCGCCCAGGATGCCGAGGCCCGGCGGTTCTTCGACAGCCTGTCCTACAGCAACAAGCGCCGGTTCACGATGCCCATCGAGGAGGCGAAAACCGCCGAGACGCGCGAGCGCCGCCTCGCCAAAGCGATCAGCCAACTGCGCGAGGGCCGCCTCTAGCGGGGCGGAGCCGGCCGCCGGTCCCTGCTACGCCGAACCGGCGGCCCGCTCCTTCAACTCCACCGCGATGAGATGCAATTCCGCCGTCCCGATGTTCTCCAGCGCGTGCGGCGGCAGCGGCGCCGACCAGATGGCGGGCGGCGGCGCCTGCAACGCGGGCACCGTCCGCGAGTCGAGCAGCACCGCCCCGTGCGCATCATAGCGCACGAAAGTAGTCCAGCTTAAGATATACAGCACGCCCGGCCAGCGGTGCGTGTGGATGGGTGTGCGCTCGCCGGGCGCAATATGCGTGTCGAGCACCCGCACGCGCTCATTTTCGAACAGCAGGGTGTGATGGGCCGGCGCGGCCACCAGCGCGTCCAGATCGGCGGGCCACAGCTCGCCGTCCGCAAGGGCGCCGGATCGCGGCGGTAAAGACTCCGTCATGCAAACATCCTCCCTGGGACGCGGAACCAACCGCGCCCCGACTCCGGTAGGTATTTAGGCCGCCGTCGCCTCCCAGGCCGCCAGGTCGATGACAGGGGGCGCCCAGCCTATGAGTTGGGGTATCAGCCGCTATCATAGCAAAAAGAGCCGTGTCGCGTCACTGCCTGCCAGCCCGTGCCCGCCCAGAGGCCAAATACCTACCCTTGAAACGGGCAGGGGGTTAGGGGCCGGGCTTTCCTATAAGATTCTCACGGCATCTTTATGAAATCTTCATAACCGCTTGCTAGAATAATAGAAGAGCGGCCACAGCCATATCGGTGGCCGGCGATCCCCCAGGGGCATCCCCCTATCGCGTCCCAAGCAGGAGTGTCACGTGGTTGGAATTGTGCTGGTGTCCCATAGTGAAAAGCTGGTCGAAGGGCTACGCGACCTGGTCGGGCAATTGTCGCAGGGGCAGGTGCCGGTGGCGATTGCGGGCGGCGATCCGCAGGGCGGCCTGGGCACCTCCGTGGAGAAGATCCGCGATGCGATCCAGTCGGTGGCCGGGCCGGACGGCGTGCTGGTGCTGGTGGACCTGGGCAGCGCGGTGCTGAGCACGGAAGCCGCCATCGATCTGCTCGATCCGCCGCCGGCGGGGGAAGTGCGGCTGAGCGACGCGCCCCTGGTCGAAGGGGCCGTGGTCGCGGTGATCCATGCCGGGCTGGGCAACACGCTGGCCGAACTGATGACGGCAGTGGACGGCGCGCGCAACCTGCCGAAAAACCTCGACTAAGGGGGAGGCGCGGTGTTGGAAGCGACTATCACGATCACCGACCCGGTGGGACTGCATGCGCGGCCGGCCGCCGTGCTGGTACGCACCGCCGGGCAATACCAGGCGCGCGTGCATCTGCTACACGGCACGAAGCGCGCCGACGCGCGGAGCATCATTCAACTACTCGCCCTGGGCGTGCGGCCGGGCAGCCCGGTGACGGTGACCGCCGAGGGCATGGACGAGGCGGAGGCACTGGCCGCGGTGCTGGATGTGCTGACCGCCACGGTGGAGCCGGAGGAAAAATCGGGCGGGTAGCGCGCCGGGCCAACCGCCGCCCCCGCCGATCTGGGCAGTGCAGTACAGAGGAGGACGCGCATGAAAAAGCTGATCAACAACACGGACGATGTGGTCAAAGAGGCGTTGAGCGGCATGCTGGCCGCGCACGGCGACCTGATTCGCGTGGACTTCGACAACAATGTGGTTATCCGCAAGGACGCGCCGCGCCAGGGGAAAGTCGGCGTGATCAGCGGGGGCGGCAGCGGCCATGAGCCGATGCACGGCGGCTTCGTGGGCCTGGGTATGCTCGACGCGGCCTGCCCCGGCGCCGTGTTTACCTCGCCGGTGCCCGACCAGATGCTGGCCGCGACCAAGGCGGTGAACGGCGGCGCGGGGGTGCTGCACATCGTCAAGAACTACACCGGCGACGTGCTGAACTTCGAGATGGCCGCCGAACTGGCCCAGGCCGAGGATATCGAGGTCGCCAGCGTGGTCATTAACGACGACGTGGCCGTGCAGGACAGCCTGTACACGACCGGGCGGCGCGGCGTGGGCACGACGGTGCTGGCCGAGAAGATCACCGGGGCGCTGGCCGAGCAGGGCGCGCCGCTGGCCGCCGTGGCCGAGATGTGCCGCCAGGTGAACAGCAGCGGGCGCAGCATGGGCATGGCCCTCACCTCCTGCACGGTGCCGGCGGCGGGCAAGCCGACCTTCGACATCGGCGACAGCGAGATGGAGATCGGCATCGGCATCCACGGCGAGCCGGGCCGCACGCGCCGCCCGATGGCGACCGCCGACGAAATCACGACTATGCTGACCGAACCGGTGGTGAGCGATCTGGGGCTGAAGCGGGGCGACCAGGTGATCGCCATGGTCAACGGCATGGGCGGCACGCCGCTGATTGAACTCTACATCGTCTACAACAAGCTGGCCGCCATCCTCGACGGGCAGGGCGTGACCATCGCCCGGCGGCTGGTCGGCAACTACATCACGTCGCTGGAGATGGCGGGCTGCTCGATCACGCTGGTGCGCGCCGACGATACGATGCTGCAACTGTGGGACGCGCCCGTCCACACGCCCGCGCTACGCTGGGGGGTCTAGCGAGTGCTGAGTGCTGAGTGCTGAGTGCTGAGTACGACGAGTGGTCAGTGGTCAGTGGTCAGTGGTCGGTGGTCAGGACGACGCGGTATGAACGGCCAGTGGGCCGAAACGCGAGGGATTGTCTAGGGAGCGCAGCGAAGAGTCTCGGCGCGGGCGGCTAGCAGACGAGATTCTTCGCTCCGCTCAGAATGACACTTGCGGCGTGTCCAGGGAGTGCAACGAAGAGTCCCGGCGCGTGTAGGGATAAGAGGAGGATCGCAGCGGTATGGATTTGACGCCCGACGTACTCACCGCCTGCCTGCGGCGCATTGCGACCGTGCTGCGCGAGCAGCGCCAATACCTGACCGATCTCGACTCCCCCATCGGCGACGCGGACCACGGCACGAACATGGACCGCGGCTTTACCGCCGTGCAGGCCAAGCTCGACGGGGCCGCCGGGCAAGACCCCGCCGCCCTGCTCAAGCTGGTCGCCATGACGCTGATCTCGACGGTGGGCGGGGCGTCGGGGCCGCTCTACGGCACGGCCTTCTTGCGGGCGGCGACCGCGCTGGCCGGGAAGCCGGCGCTGACGCTGGACGACTGTGTCGCGGGCATGAACGCGGCGGTGCAGGGCATCCGCGACCGGGGCAAGGCGACCACCGGCGAGAAGACCATGCTCGACGCGCTGGTGCCCGCGCAGGAGGCGCTGAGCGCCGCCGCGACGGAGGGCACGAGTCTGCAAGAGGCATTCCGGCGGGCGGCAACGGCCGCCGAGGCCGGGGCGCAGGCGACCATCCCGCTGCTGGCGACGAAGGGCCGGGCCAGCTATCTGGGCGAACGGAGCATCGGCCACCAGGACCCCGGCGCCACGTCGTCGGCGCTCATGCTGCGCGCCGTCGCCGATACGCTGGCGGGAGCGGAGTAAGCAGAGCCGTGGAGGCAGCGGGCGGTGTGCCGGTGGTGCTGCGCGGCGTGGCCGGAGCGCCGGGGCAGGCGCTGGGGCCGGTGCTGGTCTACCGCCCGGCGGCGGCCGTCCCGGCCTTCGCCCCCATCGACCCGGCGCAGGCGGGCGTGGAGCAGGCGCGCGTGGCCGCCGCGCTGGCGGGCGCGCAGGCCGAACTGGAGCGGATGGCCGAGGAAGTGGGGACCAGCATCGGACCGGACGAGGCGGCCATCTTCTCGGCGCAGGCGCTGATGGCGACGGATCCGCTGCTGAGTGACCGGGCGGGCGAATTGGTGGCGGCGCAGCACTACCCGGCGGACGCAGCGATCCTGGCCGCGGCGGAAGAACAGGCCGAGCTGCTGGCGGCCATCGACGACGCCTACCTGCGCGAGCGGGCCGCCGATGTGCGCGACGTGGGCCGGCGGGCGGCGCGCATCGCGCGGGGCGAGCCGGCGCCTGCCGACCTGCGCCGGCTGCCCGGTCAGGTGATCATCCTGGCCGCGGATCTGTCGCCGTCGGAGACGGCGGGGCTGGACCGGCGCCAGGTGCTGGGCATCGGGCTGAGCGGCGGGGGGCCGACCTCGCACGCGGCGGTGGTGGCGCGGGCGCTGGGGGTGCCGCTGGTTTGCGGGCTGGGGCCGGTGGCGGCGCAGGACGGGCAGCCCGCGCTGCTCGACGGCGACGCCGGGCGGCTGACGCTGAATCCGGGACCGGACGCGCAGGCCGCCCATGCCGCCTGGCGCGCGGCGCGGGGCCGGGCCACGGCGGCGGATGCCGGGCTGCGCGACCTGCCCGCCGTGACGCTCGACGGGCGGCGCATCCGGCTGGCGGCCAATGCCGGGGCCGTGGCCGACGCGCAGCAGGCCGCCGAACACGGCGCCGAGGGCATCGGCTTGCTGCGGACCGAATTCCTGTTCCTCGACCACCGGCCCGACGAAGCCGAACAGGAGGCGGCCTACCGGGGGATTTACGCGGCGGTGCCCGGCGGCGAAGTCGTGGTGCGCACGCTGGACCTGGGCGGCGATAAGCCGCCGCCCTATCTCGACTTCGGCCAGGAGGCGAATCCGTTCCTGGGCTGGCGGGGGTTGCGCGTGGCGCTCGACGAACCGGACCTGCTGCGGACGCAAGTGCGCGCGCTGTTGCGGGCCGGGGCCGGGCGGGCCGTGCATATTATGTTCCCGATGGTGACGACGCGCGACGAGTGGCGCCGCGCCCGCGCCCTGGTGGACGAGGTGCGGGGGGAACTCGCGGCAAGCGGCGACCCTGGCCCGTCGGAACTCGCCGTGGGCATCATGGTGGAGGTGCCGGCGGCGGCCTTGCTGGCGCCGGTCTTCGCCGCCGAAGCCGACTTCTTCAGCATCGGCACCAAC
>JAICKM010000759.1 GCA_025927935.1 Chloroflexia bacterium
GATCGGGGCGACCAACCTGTTGGGCGGCGAGGCCCACGACGAGCGTGGCCGCGTAGGTGAGCGCGACGCGCGTCTCGACGGCCGTCCAGCCGGCGAGCGGGGGCGTTGCAAACGGAAGGGACCGAAGAGCGAGAAGACGCGGCCGAAGAAGCGTTCGATGCTGCGGCGTTTGCCCAACTCCGCCGCCGTCCACGTGGGCGGGAGGCACGTGCGGTTCTTCTGCCGTTTCGGGTTCCAGGGCACGACCGCCACGGCACCGAGCACGCTGTGGATCCAGGCGATCAAGCGCAGGCCCCAATAGGCGGCGTCGAGGCGGACGATGCGTGGGCGCAGGCTGTAGAGCCGCAGCGCCAGTTCCAAGAGCGGACGGGCGAAGGGGGCATCGTGGACGGTGGCGGGCGAGAGCAGAAAGAGCAGCGGCAGCCCCGAGCCGCGGCAGAGCAGGGTATGCACGCGGTAGCCGCGCACGAGCGGGCGCGCGTGGTGATGCGGCGCGTGGCCGACGGCCGCGTCGGGATCGGCCACGCGCCACGCCAAGATCGGGGCACTATCGATGATCACATCCCGCCCCCCACCAGATGCGTCTGGCGGGCCAGTTGCACCAGCACGACGAAGAGTTGCTCGTACGGGGGGGCGCCGACGCGCTGGCTGCGCTTGCAGGCCTGGGCCGGACTCGGTACGCGCACCTGCCCCCACCCGTCTGCCGGCAGCCCGCAGGCCAGGGCGAGCGCTGGCCACTCCACGAGCCAGTCATGCACATCCTGGTAGGACAGGCGCCACAGCGTGCGCAGCAGCGCGATGAGCAGCAGCGATTCCTCGCTGTACACGCGCGGGCGTCCGCCAGGACCCGCCGGCAAGGGCGGTGGACAGCGGCGGTGCGCGAGCCGCACCGCCAGCCGGCACAGCGCCAGCAGGTGCAAGCGCGTCACCAGTGTCAGGGCGTCGAGGTGGAGGGCGGGACCGCCCTTCGCCTGCGCACGGTGGTATGCTGGAGGCGGGACGGGCGCCGTGCTGACACACGGGACCGCAACCATGGGCTGATCTCCTGCGCGAGGGTACGAGCCTCGTCGGGAGGTCAGCCTACCACTTCCTCTGGGTTACGAAACGCCCTCGGTTAACGGTAAACGTATCCACCGGCCCGCAGTATACAGAAGCGCGGCGCGAACGGCAAGGGCGCGGTGTGCACTACTCAGGACTGGTGCATGTTCCCCGTCCTCCGCGGTTCAATTCCTCGGTTCAATTCCTCTCCCCACTCCTCCGTGTCCCTCCGTGTCCCTCCGTGTCCCTCCGTGTCCTCTGCGGTCGTTCTCCGTCTCCTCATGCCGCACGCGGGAGCGCCGCGACGGCCACCCGCTGCCGCGCCGCCAGCACCAGCGCGCCGATGCCCGCCACCGTGAGGATCGCGGCGAGGGGGAAAACCGCGAACAGGCTGAGCCGCGTCACCAGGCTGCCGAGCGCCGGGCCGACCATGAAGCCGGCGTTCACCGGCAGGTACGCGAAGGACATGATGCGCCCGCGCACCTCTGGCGCCGCCGATTCAGAGAGCACACTGAACGAGAGCGCGAAGACGCCGGAAGCCGCGCCATTGATCAGCGCCCAGGCGACGGCGAAGCCGATCAGGTCGTGCGTGAGCAGCGGCAGCGGCCAGAGCAGCGCCTCCACCGCCGCGCCCACCAGCAGCGTGCGCCAGTGGCCGTAGCGATCCGCCAGCGCGCCCATCGCCGGGCCGAGCGCCAGCGTCACCAGCCCGCCCACCCCCATCACGATCCCCACCGCCGTGCCGGGAGTGTCGCCGTGATAGAGCGACGTGATCGCCAGCGGCACATAGGTGAAGGCCAGCATCCAGCCCGCGAAGACGATGAACAGCGCCGGGAAGAGCGCGCGCAATCGCGGCGAGCGCGCGATCACACGCACCGAGTCCAGCGCCATCCCCAGCACCGGCCCGCTCGCCATGCCGCGGTATATGTCGCGGTAGCCGAACGACATCGCCAGCGCGACCGCCAGCAGCACCGCCACGTCAATCGCCAGCAGGGCACGGAAGCCGAACGTATCCACCACCGGGCCGCCGGCCAGCGGCCCCACGAAAGCGCCGAGCGGCGCGGCGCTGTTCATGACCGAGAAAGCGAAGCCGCGCCGTGCATCGGGCACACGCTCGGCCAGCGTCGCCATCATCAGGCCGCTGTTGCCCAGCGCGAAGCTCATCACCGCCCGCGCCAGCACGAACATCCAGACATTGCCCGCCAGCAGCGCCAGCGTCCCCGCCAGCACATGCACGACGAACGAGCGCACGATCACCGGCTGGCGCGCGTAGCGATCCGCCAACGCGCCCCAGAACGGTAGGAACGGCAGCCCAACCGCGTTCGAGACCGAGACGGCGATGCCCGTCCACAGCGCCACATCGCGCGTGGCAATGCCCAGCGTCGGCAGATAGAGCGGCGTGAAGGCGTTCATCTGGCCCCAAAATGTCGTCTCGATGAAGCCGGCGAGCGAGAACAGCGCCAGCAGCCAGCGCCACGAACTGGGCATGCGCGGCAGGCGGATCGTGCGGACGGACATGCGAACGTGCTCCTGAAGAGATCGTTGGGCTGCTCATGGCGGCTATGATATCGCCGTGCGACCACTGGCGGCAGGCCCAAGCCAGAAGTGTAGCGCACGCATCCTGACATGCAGTGTCAGGATATGCGACCACATTCTGGCGCCCTCAGGGTGCGATACAGGTGAATGGGGTACGGCATGACAATCTCGGCAGGCGGCGCCCCGGCACTCCGTGCGGTACAATTACCCCCACAAGACACCTGAGCGCGGAGAATATCACTATGAGCGCTATCTGGCGACAGTTCGGCGCAGCCTGGCGCCAGGCGCGGGAGCGTATGGCGATGGCGCAATTCGCCAGCATCTCGGCGGTGGCGAACCCCGCCGTCGCCGCCTATCGTGACGACGTGCTGGCCCGCTTCCCCTACACCGACGAGGCGCGGCGCTGGCTGACCACGCGGATCGGCTTCGAGGTCCAGGATATATCCAGCACACGCGGCGGCGGTTACTGGTATCCCGACCAGCGCAAGGTCTTCCTCTTCACGGCGCAGTACGAGGCCGCCATCCACGAGCTGGCCCACGCCTGGTGGCACGACCGCCGCATCGGGCGCGAGGAGGAGATGATCCAGGCCACCATTCGCCTCTCCGCGGAGCGCGATCCCCGCTACGCGCGCACCGCCGGCCTCGCCCACGGCTACATCCACGGCATCCCCGAGCAAAATTGGGCCGGCATGCTGGTGGAGCGCAACGACTGGGAGATGTACGCCGGGCTGGCGAGCGGCATGATGGCCGACATGCGCCTCATCCCGCCCTACGTGTACCCGCTCTACGACGGCATGTACCTGCTGCTGCCCGACGAC
>JAICKM010000969.1 GCA_025927935.1 Chloroflexia bacterium
GCGCTGGGGGTCAGCATCGCCTTCCGTATGCTGCTGTGGAACATCGGCGCGGAGGGCCAGTTGTACCTGGGCGGCATCGCGGCGACCGGCACTGCGCTCTACCTGCTGCCCGATGCGCCGGGGGTCGTGATCATCCCGGCCATGATCATCGCCGGGTTCGTGGGCGGGGCGCTCTGGGCGCTGATCGCAGGCGTGCTGCGCGCCTATCTGAAGGTCAACGAGATCATCACCACGCTGATGCTCAATTATGTGGCGATCCTGTTCTCGCAATACCTGGTCCACGGCCCGTGGAAGAACCCGCAGGGCTTCGGCTTCCCCGGCACGCGGCCCCTCCCCGACGCGGCGTGGCTGCCGCACCTGGGCACGAGCCGCGTCCACCTGGGCCTGTTCTTCGGCCTGGTGGCGGCGGCGATTTTGTTTGTCATCTTGCGCCGCACCTGGTGGGGCTACGAGATCCGTGTCATCGGCGAGAACGAGCGAGCCGCCCGCTATGCGGGCATTAACATCACGCGCAACATCCTGCTGGTCATGGCCCTCAGCGGGGGGCTGGCCGGGCTGGCGGGCATGAGCGAAGTCGCGGGCATCGCCCACCAGTTACAGCCCAGCCTGTCGCCCGGCTACGGCTACACGGCGATTATCGTGGCCTGGCTCGCCAAGCTCAATCCCTGGATGATCATCGTGGTCTCGTTCCTGTTCGCCGGGCTGCTGGTGGGCGGCGACCAGTTGCAGATCAGCATGGGCCTGCCCGCGGCCATCGCCCCGATGCTGCAAGGCACCATCCTGTTCTTCCTACTGGGCAGCGACATCCTGGCCCGCTACCGCGTCACCTGGGCACGCCGCCCCGCCCCGACGGTAGCCGCCGAAGCCCAACCGGGCGAGAAGGTCGGGTAAGGGCCGGAGATGAGCACCCGCCGCAAAGATCAGCCGCCCACGCTGGAGACGCCGATTGGCCCGGTCGAGATCGTGCAGGCCCAACCGGCGGATCTGGAAAGCGTCGCCGGCATCCTGGAAGAGGCCGGACGCTGGCTACAGGGCCGCGGCATCGACCCGTGGGGCGCAGTCCTGACGGCGCGGGAGAAGGAACGCCTGGCCCAGCGGATCGCGGCGGGCGAGGTGTACGTCGCCCGGCAGGCGGGCGAAAGCCTGGGCACGCTGACAGTGCTGGACGCGGATGTGGCCGTCTGGGGCGATGCGCCGGGCGCGGCCCACTATATCCATAGCTTCGCGGTGCGCCGGAACGCGGCGGGCCTGGGCCGGGCGTTGTTGCGTTGGGCGGAAGCGGAAGCCCAGGCCGCGGGTAAGCAATATTTGCGGCTCGACTGCGCGGGCGCCAACGCCACGCTCTGCCGCTACTATGAGGCGGCGGGCTTCCACAGTCGGGGCCGGCGCGATATACGCGGCTGGCTGTGCGCACTCTATGAAAAGCAGGTGTGAGGAAACGATGGACTTCGCGTTAGTGATCTCAGTCCTGGCCGCGGCCATTGCCGCCGGGACGGCCATCCTGTACGCCTGCCTGGGCGAGATTCTCTGCGAGCGCGCGGGGGTGCTCAATCTCGGCGTCGAAGGCATGATGCTGATGGGTGCGCTCAGCGGCTTCGCCGTGACCTACTGGACCAGCAGCCCCTGGCTCGGCGCGCTGGCGGCCCTGGTCATGGGCGGCGTGCTCAGCCTGATCCACGCCGTGCTCACCGTGACCCTGCGCGCCAACCAGGTCGTCAGCGGCCTTGCGCTCACGCTGTTCGGCACCGGGCTGACCTCGTTCCTCGGCCAGCCGCTGGTCGGCCTGCCGGCGCCCGCCTCGTTCCAGAAAGTGGCGCTGCCGCTGCTGGGCGACCTGCCGGTCCTTGGCCCGATCCTGTTCCGCCAGGACATGCTCACCTACATCTCGTTCCTGCTGGTGCCCGTGCTCTGGGTGCTGATTTACCGCACCCGCGCCGGGCTGAACCTGCGCGCCGTGGGCGAGAGTCCGGCCACGACCGACGCCATGGGCCTAAGCGTGGCCGGGCTGCGCTACCTCTATGTCGCGGCGGGCGGGATGCTGGCCGGGCTGGGCGGCGCGGCCATCTCGCTGGCCTCCAATCCCGGCTGGACCGAGAATATGACGGCGGGCCGCGGCTGGATCGCCATCGCCCTGGTCATCTTCGCCACCTGGAGTCCCGCCCGCGCCGCGCTGGGCGCCTACCTGTTCGGCGGCGTGGAAGCCTTGCAGTTCCGCCTGCAAAGCGCGGGCACCCAGGTCTCGCCCTTCTTCCTGAACATGCTGCCCTACCTGTTCAC
>JAICKM010000898.1 GCA_025927935.1 Chloroflexia bacterium
TCGACGAACTGCTCGGCGCCGCTGGGCTGCGTCTGCGTGTCGGGCAACTGGTCGTGGACCTCCACCCAGGCGACGTTGTGGATGGTGTTGGCCGCCGGTTCACGCGAGTGATCGAACGCTTGCGCGCCGCTGCCCTCGGTGCCGGGCCAGTAGCCGACCAGGCTGCCGTCGCCGGACGACAGGATGCGCGAGCGGAAGGTGGCCCAGGCTTCCAGCGGGCTGATCGCCCGGTTCCAGACGCCGGCGTGGCGGATCTGGCCCTGGAAGAAACGCTCGCCGCCGCCGCCTTTCGCCCCGATGGCCCAGGGCGCGTTCATGTAGAGCGCCCCGACGCTGTCCGCCGCCTGGCCGATCAGTTCGCCGTTGCGGTAGAGCCGCCAGGCGAAGCCGTCATAGGTGCCGCAGAGACAGACCCAATGGCCCACGTCCTCGCGGGGGATGGACGAACTCACCACATGATCGGAGCCGTTCCACGAGCCAACCTGGTACTGGCCGTTATTGATGCGCAAGAAGACCTCGGCATTCGGATCCCGCCGGTAGCCGTGGGCCAGGATGTTGCGCATGCCGTCGAGCGTGTAGGGCTTGATCCAGGCCAGCAGGGTAATGGGGCCTTGCACGTTCAGCGGCGTGGGGTTGGTCAGGTCCACATAGCTGTTGGTGCCGTTGAACTCCAGCGCGAAGGGGTAGGCCCAGGAGCCGTACATGTAGCCGGCGGTCAGCCCGTGCGGGGTGTAGTCGAACGCGGTGGTGCCGTTGGTACCCTCGTCGAGCGCCCAGAAGCCGAGCAGGTTGGGGTCGGCGAAGTTCGGGGTGCCGATGCGGTCGGCTTCGATCTGCACGACGTTGCGGGCGGTATTCCAGATGGCGACATTGCGGATGCGCCCGCTGAAGAAGCGCTCGGTGCCGCCGCCGCGCGCCCCGATGGCCCAGGGGCCGTTCACGAGGACCGCCCCGGTGGTGGGCGCCGAGCGGGCGGCGGGGGCATCGTCGCGCCACAGCGTCCAGATGCTGCCGTCATACACGGCGGCGAGGTGGATCCAGCGGCCCAGGTCGGTCGGGTACATCGGGGCTTCGGCGTAATGGTCGCCGCCGTCCCAGGAGCCGGCCTGGAAGTGGCCGTCCTTGATGCGCAGGAAGACTTCGCCCGCGGGGCTGGTGCTGTAGCCGTGGGCGACAATGTTGCGGATACCGTCACTGGCGGTGGGGTTAATCCAGGCTTCGATGGTGATGGGGCCGGTGAAATTGAGGTAACTGGGGCTGCCCAGGTCCACGTAAGAGTTAATGCCGTTTGCGCGCCACGCAATATCATCTTCCGAGAACGTCAGAGCCAATTTTCCGGGTCTCCTTTCGGGAGTGGGGCGGGGGGGAGTATTACGGGCCGCGATTCCCCGGCGCTATATCTGGTCTGCGGGAGGGTACATCCTGGAGGCTGCGAATACATCATCGCATCGGCATCCCTAGCCTACACCTAGTTCCCGGCAGAGTCAATTGTGCGGCGGCCCGGTCAGGTTACGGGTAAGGTAGCGATCCGGCGGGGCCGTGAGCGTTGAACGCCTCACCCATCTAGTCTCCTGGCAGCCTGATTCGTTACAGGGAATTGGGGCGGCAATTCAACTGCACCGCGGAGACGCCGAGGACGCCGGGATTTTACGGATTAACGGCACCGCGAAGACACGCAGGACGCGAAGATTATGGATTGTCGGGTGTGTGCTTCGCGATGAAACTCGTTGATCTAAACCTTAAAATCCTCCGCGCCGGCCCGCGCAGGCGGGCTGCGTGCAGCCGGGCTACCGGGCCGCGTGCCGGGTGTGTTTGCCGACGGCCTGGTCATACGCCTCGGCGAGGAGGGGTTGCACCGCGTCCTGGAAAGTGGTCGCGCTGGGGTTGAGCACGCAGACCCAATACTGCCGTCCGTATACCGGGTGCGGCATGACTTGATCCAGGGCAGTGAAGTCATGGCCGCCATCCTCCGCCGCGCCGTCGCGCGCCGGGGGGGCGCCAAACAAGGCGCGGTAGGTCTGCTTGCTGACGCCGATGTTCAGGCGGTAGACATCCGGGCGATTCAGGTTGGAGAACTGGTCATACTCATCGTTGGTCACGAGGGTGACGAACGGAAACCGGTGATCGGGCGGCACGGTGGGGTCCGGGTTGTAGAAAAAGAAAGTGTTGCCCGACGAGACGACGAGATCGACGCCGGCAAACGTCTCGGTGATGTAGCGGGTCAGCGCGGCTTCGTCCATGGCTAGGGGTCCCTCCTCACTTGGGTTCCGATGCTTCTAACTACAACCCTATTGTACAACTCAGATGCAATAGTTGAGGGTTAGGGTGGACCTGTCGTCGTGCCTGCCGCCGCCCCGTGGCACCGGCAGGCAGGATATCGGGCACACAAGCCGCCGCCATGATGTAAAATAGCGAGTAACTATCCGCTAAAGATGGGAGCAACTCTCCAGGAAGCAGATGAGGGTTTGACATGATGGTTCGCGACTATCTGAGGACAAGCGACCTCGCTCAGGCGGAGCACATCAGCGTCCAACAGGTGCGTAACTACGAAGCCGCCGGCTTGATCCCGCCCGCCGAGCGCAGCGCCGGGGGCTATCGCCGCTACACCCCAACACACCTGGCGGCGCTGCAAACCGCCCGCGCGCTGGCCGGGGCCTATGGCCGGCAGCGCACGCA
>JAICKM010000110.1 GCA_025927935.1 Chloroflexia bacterium
CGTCTCGCTCATCGCCGTGCAGGATCTGCCCATGATGAAGTCCATCGAGCGCGCGCTGAAGGTCCGCATGGACTGGCAATGGGCCGCGACCGCCACTACCGCGGCGGCCTCTAAAGAGGCCCCGGCGGCCCGCCCCGCCTAGTAGTACTGTGACCGACAACGATGCGGATTGTACTTTTGTAGTCGGCCCGGATCCATCTCGTGCTGACATGCTTAGCGATAAGCTCTATGGTTATAATGTCGCGCAACTGTCGCGCGACTACGCTGCTGAACCGCTGGAGATATACATCATTAGCAGGGCAGGAGATATTACCGGCGGGTTGATAGCGCGGGTCGTTTGGAACTGGCTCGAAATCAGCGTGCTCTGGGTTGATGAGCAGTTGCGCGGCAAGGGTCTGGGTAGCGAGCTTATACGACAGACCGAGCAGCAGGCCAGGGAGTGTGGCTGCGTTGCCACGCGACTGAGTACCTGGGACTTCCAGGCGCTCGGTTTTTATGAGCACCTGGGCTATAGCCAGTTCGGTAAACTGGAGGGTTATCCAGAGGGACATACCGTTTATTACCTGCGCAAGGATCTTGTTTAACAATTTCCGGCGTAGCCTGATGCGGAGGTTCGGACGCTCTCAGCACAAACCGTCGTTGTCATACCAAGTCCAACCCGATAACCGGAAAGGCCGTGAGCGTTTGCTCACGGCCTTTTGCTTGCGCCTATCTCCCCATTTCGCCGATGTAGGGGCCGGTTGCAAACCGGCCCGGCGTCACGGGCGCGGATTAAGGAAAACGACCAGGTCGGTGGCCGGGGCCGCGACTCCGAAATGGGTCAGCATCCCGGCGATCTGGCTGCGATGCTCGGTCTGGTGGTTCGCCACGTGGAGCAGCGCGTGCCAGACCCGCCGCGTGAATTCGCGCCCCTGCGTATTATGATAGTGGATCTCGCGCTGCAATTCCGCCGTGTCCGCATCGCGCAGGTAGGCCATGTTGTGCACGTGCACCGCATCCCACCAGGCGCGCAGGGCCGCCAGGTCCGCGAAGTCGGCGCCCGTCCGCAGCGTCGCGGGCGAACGGCCTTCGATCCGCTCCTGCCACATCCATTCGGAAACGGCCATATGGGCCAGCGTCTCGTAGATCGATCCGTAGCCGCCGGGCACCGATTCGCGCAGTTGCGCGGGGGTGAGCGCCCCCGCCGCGTCGAGGATGCGGTTACGCGCCCAGGTAAAATACTCGTAGAGCGTGATCACCATCTCCGTGTCCATCGAATCCTCCCTGGCCCGGTGCCGCGCTATCCGACCATGCCCTCTTCGGGGGTTTGCCCAGCGACGACCGTGTTCCGTAGCACCCCCAACCGCTCGATCTCTAATTCCACCACATCGCCCGGCTTGAGCCACCCGCCCACGGTTTCGGGGCGCAGTTCCAGGATGCATCCGGTGCCTACGGTGCCCGAACCCAGCACATCGCCGGGCTTGAGCCAGGCGTCCCGGCTGGCGAAGGCGATCATCTCGGCGAAGGTATGCGTCAGCGTGGCCGCGTTGCCCCGGCTGTACTCGCGCCCGTTGACCCGCGCCACCATCTCCAACTGATAGCGCGTCTCGGCCCCGCTCCCCACTCGCCGGTCGGCCAGTTCATCGGGCGTGATGATCCACGGGCCGAGGCTGGTGGCGAAGTCTTTGCTTTTCGCCGGCCCCATGCTCAGCTTGGACTCGAACTGCCGCCAGAAATCGCGCGAACTCCAGTCGTTGAGGATCGTGTACCCGGCGATATGCTCTTCGGCGCGCTCGGCGGGAATATCCCGCCCGCCCTGGCCGATCACGCAGGCGATCTCCAACTCGTAATCCAGCTCCCGCGTGCCCTGCGGCACCGGGATCGGCGCATCCGGCCCATAGATCGCGTCGGGGTTCGAGAAGTAAAACACCGGGATCTGATACCATTCGGGGATCATATCAAGGCCGCGCAAGGCGCGCGCCGCCTTGACATGCTGCTCAAAAGCATAAAAATCGCGCAGGTTGTTGGGCCGGGTAATCGGGGCCAGCAGGCGCGTCGTGCCCGGCAGCGCCAGTGCGGCCAGCGTGCGCTCGTCCTGCGTCACCAGGCGGTCGGAGACGGCACGCGCCGCATCCAGAACCGCCGGCCCGGCCTGTAACAGCCCGATCATCGTCGTGGGCAGGCTGGCGCGCACCCCCAGCGCGGCGGACGGCACTGCCCACTCCATCGCCTGTGCCAGGTCCACCACTTGCCCGCCGGGCGTCACCAGCCCCGCACCCGTGCTGTTGTCTGCGCCCGCGTAAGTCACCAATTTCATCGAAACGCCTGCCTCCTGCGCTCAGTACAAAGGTTCCTGAAATGCCGTGGTCAATCGGATACCAATATAGCACGGCCCTCCCCACCCTGGCAAGGCGCCCCGCCCGGCACCCACGCCCGTCACATTCTCCCCTTCCCGTTCCGGGAAGGGGCCGGGGGTTAGGCCGTCCCGGTGGGCGGGGGCGGCGCCGTCTGGTATAATGCACTAACCAATTTCGCCAGTCAGGAGATCCAACCCCTATGGCCTTACTCTTCCAAACGGTGGCCCAGACGCTCGAAGACCTGGAGCCGATTACCAGCCGCATCCAGATGACTAACTTGCTGGCCGCCCTGTTGGGCCAGGCGGCGCCCGAGGAAATCGCGCCGCTGACGTATCTGATCCAGGGCCGGCTGGCCCCCGAATACCGGCAAAAAGAGTTCGGCGTCAACGAGAAACTGGCCCTGCGCGCCATTGCCGAGGCGACGGGCTGCCCCATCGAGCAAGCGCAGACCGTGTTCACCGAGCGCGGCGATGCCGGCATTGCCGCCGCGGAGTGCCGCACGCAAGCAGGGCATGCGGCCACCGATGGCGAGGTCAGCCTGCTGGCGGTCCACGCCGCGCTGAGCGAACTGGCCGAGGCCGGCGGCCATGGCAGCACCGAGCGCAAAGTGCAGTTGCTGGCCCAGTTGCTGAACGCGGTCAGCCCCATGGCCGCCAAGTGGATCACCCGGATCGTCGTCGGGCGGCTGCGCGTGGGCGTGCGCGATCCCACCGTCCTCGACGCGTTGTCGCTGGCAAAAGCCGGCGATAAATCGCTCCGCCCGCCGCTCGAACGCGCCTATAACCTGTCCAGCGACATTGGCCTGGTGGCCGAAACGCTCTATCGCAACGGGCCGGACGCCCTGGCCGGGATCACCGTGCATGTCGGCAATCCCGTGCAGATGGCGCTGGCCGAGCGCGCCGATAGCGTGGAAGACATCTTGCAGCGGCTGGGGCGCTGCTCTGTCGAGCCGAAGTACGACGGCTTCCGCTGCCAGGTCCACAAGAACGGCGACGAAGTGGCGATCTTCTCGCGCGGGCTGGAGAACATGACCGGTATGTTCCCCGAGATCGCTGAAGCGGTACGCACCAACCTCGCCTCCGAGCAGGCCATCATCGAGGGCGAGGCCATGGCCTACAACATCGAAACGGGCAAGTATTACCCGTTCCAGGAGACGACCAAGCGCCGCCGTATCCACGGCATTGACGCCATGAGCGAGCAATTGCCCCTGCGCCTGGTCGCTTTTGATCTGCTGTTCGCCCACGGCGAAGACATCACTCGCCGGCCCTATGAGGAGCGCCGCGCGCTGATGGAGCAGTTGGTCACGCCGGGCATCAGCTTGCGGGTCACCGACGCCCTCTTCACCGAGGACGCCGAGGAGATGGCCCTGTTCTACGACGACAGCACCAGCGAGGGCCTGGAGGGCATCGTCGCCAAAAAGCTGAGCGGGCCGTACCAGGCGGGCAAGCGCGACTTCAACTGGATCAAGCTCAAACGCTCGTACCAGACCGAACTGCGCGATACCGTGGACGTGGTGGTCGTCGGCTATGACTACGGCCAGGGAGCGCGCGCCGCCTGGGGTATCGGTTCGTTGCTCTGCGCGGTCTACGACAAGGAGAAGGACACCTTCCCCACCGTCACGCGCTGCGCCAGCGGGCTGAGCAATCAGGCGTGGATGGAGTTGGGCCGGCGCCTGACCCAGGACCGCATCGACCACCACGACCCGCGGGTCATCAGCATCCTGAAACCGAGTGTCTGGGTCACGCCCCGTTATGTATTTGAATTGCAGGCCGATGAAGTGACCCGCAGCCCCATGCACCCCGCCGGGGCCGACGGCGGACAGGGCTATGCCTTGCGCTTCCCCCGCATCCTCCAGGAGCGCGAGAAACAGCCCGAAGACGCCACGACCGTGACCGAGGTGCTGGACCTGTATCGTATGCAGGGCCACAAGGGCGAGAGCGGCAAACGCGCCTCGCGCGGGCGCGCGAAGGCCGAGACGGAATCCGGCACAGAAGGAGCGTGATCGCGCCACTTATGGGCCATTTGCAGAAGCATGGGGTGATCGCCGCGCCCCCCGCCACCATCTACCATTATGTCGCCGATGTCCGCCACGCGCCGCAATTTATCGGCGCAATTACGCGCATCACCAGCGGGCCGGACGGCCCGGCGCTGGTGGGGCAACAGTATGGCGCCGACGCCACGTTTATGGGCCAACCCGCCGTGCTGACCTTGCGCGTGCTGGAACTGGTCCCGGATCATACCGTCCAGCTGGCGCTGGAGGGCGACCCGGCCGCGGTGCTGACCCTGCGGCTGACCCCCACGCGCAACGGGCAGGCCACCCGCGTCGATGCGCGACTCGATGTCCCGGCGGTGCCCGGCCTGCTGCTGCAAATGGTGATGGGCGGCATGCTCGATGAGAGTATGACCCGCCTGGAGCAGGCGCTCCGCTAGGAGGCGCGAGCCATGCGGCGCATCGGCAAGGGCGGCGAAATGGCGGCGCGGGCGGTTGCGACCGTGCGCGACGACCCGCGCTTCGCCGAGGTGCTGCTGGAGGAGCGCAAGACCGGCCTGGTCCTGTTTAAGCTCGTGGAGCTACAGGGCCGCCCCGCCTGGGACGCCTACTACACCCTCTGGGCGCGCATTGTACCCCAGGACCCCACCCGGAGCACCTTTGGTCTGGAGTACATGCGCTACACCGGCAAGTGGCAGCCGCTCGGCTACACCGCCAGCCTGGAAGAGTGTATGCGCGAGATCAGTCGAGATACGTTCCATGTGTTCTTTGCCGACGGAGGCTAAACGATGCAAGAGATCGATAAGCGTATCGGCCTGCTGCGCTTATTGCTGGCTGACGTAGATGGCCGCATTCAACAGCAACAGGAGATCAGCGGGCAGTACCGCGTGCAGATTGCCCGCATCGTCGACGCGGTGGTCCGCCAGGCGGGTGATGTCGGCCAGGCGCTGACGGCCATGGCCGAGGTGGAAGAACGCCTGGCCCAGATCGAGACCACGGGCCGCCACCTGGTGCAGGTGCGCCAGCGCGCCGCCCGCGAGTTGGAGGCGCTGCTGCTGACCAAGCGCGTGGCCGAAGCCCAGGCCCAGCTTGAAGAACTCGAAGGCCGCCGCCAGGAACTGGCGACCCAACTGGCCGCCCTGAGCGGCAACGAACCGGCTGCCCCCGCCACTCAGGCGCCTGACACCCCGGACCTCACCGAAGCCACAGCCCTGCGCCTGCTTAACGAGCAAGTCAGTTCCGAGATCGACCGGCTGCACCGCCTGATCTCCGAAGCCAGCCAGCGCGCCGCCCGCAGCATCAGTTCCGGCGTCTAGACGGGCAGCCGCGCGGCAGCCCGGTAACGGCATTCCGGGCACGGCCCATCGCCCCCCGCCGGGCCGCGCACCCCCACCTGGCCCGGCGCTGCGCCCGCCGCGGCGCCTGTCATCCCATTCCAGCCCAGCAGCGCCGTCTGCTCCTCGGCCAGCAAGCGCGCGAACCAGGGCGCACGCGCCGGGGCATCCAGGCTGAGTTGCCAGGCCAGCCGGGCCACCAGGTTTGCCGCCCGCCCGGTTTCGATGCTCGTCGCAGTTGGCGTGCCCGTGATCGGTAGGGCGCCCGCCTGCATACATTCCCGGCACGGCCCTCGCGTGCCGTCGACCACCAGCGCCTCCACCCAGGCGCCGTCCGCCGCGCAGCGACTCACCACGTGAGGCACGCCTTTGTCGCGCAGCACTCGCGCCAGCCTGCCGTCTTCGTAGGGACCAAGCGCCAGGATGACCGCCGCCGGGCGCAGCGTGTCGAGCAAGGCCGCGAACCACGGGCCGGGCTTGGCATCGCGCGGCACCTGCGTAAAGGACCAGTCCCCACTCGCCCGCTGCAAGCCGCTCCAGTCGTCGGTGAACGCGGCGGGCGTCCACTCCGGTGTCGTCCGCGGCTTGAGCGCGATGCGAATGAGTTGCTGCGCCAGGGCGTCTGCCCGGTTCTTGCCGATCTGGTCCGCGGTATAGAACGCGCCACTAAGATCGCCCGCATCGACCCGGCCCCCTTCGATCAGCGCCAGGGCGTGGGTTGCCCCCGCCGCCAGCAGGCTCCGCGCCGCCTGGCTGCCGATGCGCCCGCAGCCGACCACCAGGATGGGGCCGCCCGCCCGTTGGCGGGCGGCGGGCCGCGGCGCCGGCATGGGCGTGCCCAGCGCGGCCTCACGGGTCAGGTTGATATACTGGACCCGCCAGGGCCACCCGCCCGCGCCCTGCACCAGCAGCGTGCGCCGCTCGCCGAACACGATGCGCCGCAGATCGGCGGGCGCCGCGGCCTCGCCCAGCAACAGCAGTCGGGCCAGGACTGCCGCGTTCAGGTTCGCGTCCTGCCAGTCCAGCCGGTGCTCCGGCGTATTGATGTCGTTCGCCGGGTTGCTGAGCGGCGTGGAACCGAGATACGCGAGCAGATCGGGCACGTCCCGGCCCTGGCCGCCGTCGCCAGGTAGCAGCGCCAGCACCACCGCTCGCGCGCCGTCGCCCGCCGGCAGACCCACCAGCACGGCGGGCAGGTCGAGGTCGCGGGCCAGGCGGCCCAACAGGACCAGCGTGGCCGCATCGCCACCCCCCAGCAAGAGGTCAGGCCGCTCCGCTGTGAGGGCCACCTGGAGGTCGGCATAATGGCCGTCGTTGAGCGGTGGGAGCGCGGCAAAGGTCAGCGCGGCGGGATCGGCCACGCGACTGGGCAGCACGCGGGCAAACACGGCGGACGCGGCCACGCCCACCGCCTCCCAGCCCCACAAATGGGCCAGCGGGTGCGCGGGACCGGCCGCCGCCGCGTCGCCAAGCTGCCAGTAGCGCACCCCGCCCTCGGCCAGGCGCTCCGTCGCTCCCGCCACCGCCGCCAGCCCGAACACCGCCACCCGGCTCCGCCCCAGGCCCGACCCGGTCGCCGCTACGTTTTGGCCGAATTGCGGGATAAGTTGCCGCGTACTCATAGCGCCGATCCTTTCGCTGTCGTGTAATAGTTACACTAACTATAGCCCCTAAAAAAGGAGCCGTTCTCCCCTGCCGGCGGCCAGGGAACACGCCCCAAATTACATCTTAGTGTCACTTACACATTTACTATAGCACAGTTCTCAGGGGCTGTCAATACCTTTTGCCCGGCCAATCGCAGTCCAATGCCGCGCCGGGGCGGCTCTGTGAATTTATGGTAAGATCAGAACAGGGCGCAACCGGGCAGGCACGGCTACGTCATATTGTACAGGTGTAGTAGCGCCAGGGAATGGCGCCCGGCAGGTTTCTTTCGTCCCATCCAGCCACGAAGGAGATGATTATGTGGCAGACGCGCAATGGGGAGTTGGTGGCGCCCGGCGCAGGCAAATGGATTCGGTTGACGGTCACGGTCCTGGGCCTGATTGCCGGCCTGGCGGGGATCGCGGTGTTGGATGGGATAATTAACCCCGGAACATGGCTAATCCCCGCGGTACCGTTGTTCATAATCTGGATGGTCGTCGGGGTGCTGGCGGGTGTACTCATGCTGTTCGCACAAAGCGGGCAGAGCCGGATGGCCCTGCTGCTCGCGGCCGCGGGGATTCTGCTGCTCTCTCTGCTGCGCTGGCCCCTCGAACTCGGTAACGCCAACATGGGCTGGGGACTGTTCGCCGTGCCGCCCCTGCTGGGTGGGATCGCCCTGGCGCGAACCGCGCCCGGCACCCACCACGGGCAACAGGCATACGTTATGGCCTTTATGTTCCTCATAGCTACAATTATGCTTCCTCAGTACCTACGGGCGCTCGACGGGTATGAGGATGCGCGTCATTACGCGGTCCAGGGAGCGAGTAAAGCCGACCCGGCATCCTTCGTGCAAATGGAGATATGGGCAACGGTCATTTACCTGGGGGTATCGCTGGCGTTGATCACCTTGCCGCGCCTGAGTGGGAAAATGCCGTTACAGCGGCTCGCCGTGCTGCTCACTGGCGCGCTGGTGCTGAGCGCCTGCGGCAGCGCGCCGCCCACCCCGGCATCAGTCGCAGACGCCATGCAGGCTGGGGCGACGGAGACGGCGGTGGCTATGGACGCGCGTCCCACGGCGCGGCCTTTCGTCACCGCCACCCCGGCCATGCCGCAGCCAGAGCAACACGAATGGCCGCCCACGATCACCCCGGTGCCGCCCCGCACACCCAGCGCCAATGCGCCGCAAATCAGCCTGGCGCTGCGCTACTCGACCCCCATCTCGCCCGGCCATACCTCCTATGTCTTCGCCGTCGCCTTTAGCCCCGACGGCAAAACGGTTGCCGGTGGCGGCGCCGACCGGACGATCAAGCTCTGGGACGTGGCGACACGCCAGGAGCGGGCCACGCTGAAGGGCCATAGCAGATCGGTGATCGGCCTGGCTTTCAGCCCCGATGGGCAGATGCTGGCTAGCGCGAGCGAAGACAACACCGCGCGGATATGGGATGTGGCGAAGGGCCAGGAAGTCGCCCTCTTGCGCGGGCATAGCGGGGCCGTAACCTCGGTGGCCTTCAGCCCCAATGGGCGGAGCGTCGCCACGACCAGCAGCGATAGGACCTTGCGCTTGTGGGACACACGCACCGGCAAAGAACTCTGGACCGTGACCGGCTTCACCAACACCCCGTTCTCGGTCCATTTCAGCCCCGATGGGCACACCGTGGTCAGCACAAACGAGAAGCGGGTGCAACTGCGCGACGCCGCATCCGGCAAGCTATTGCAGACCTTCACCGGGCACACCAACTTCCTGGTCGCAGCGATTTTCAGCCCCGACGGGCGCATGGTGGTAAGCGGCGGCACCGACGACACGGTTGGCTTCTGGAACGTGACCACCGGGCAGGCGACAACCACCTGGACCATCCACGGCGACGGCGTGACCGGACTGGCCTACAGCCCCGACGGCAAAACACTCGCCGCCGGCACGGCCAAGAACAGTATCGAATACTGGGACGTTGCCGGAGGCAAGCCTGGCGTGCGCCAACCCTACCACGGGCCGCAACCCGGTTACTTGTCCTTCGCCTACAGCCCCGACGGCAGCCTGCTGGTGACGCCCGACGCGAACAACAGCGTGCGCCTCTGGGACCCGGCCACCGGGCGCGAGGTCGCCACCCTCGCGGGCAACCCCGATAGCGTGCAATCCGTGGCGATCAGCCCCGACGGCAAGCTGATCGCGGCTGGCTACACAAACAACACGATCCTGCTGCGCGACACCGCCGACGGGCATGCGTTGCATACGCTTAGAGGCCACCAGGGCAAGGACTACAACGGCGGCATCACGGCGCTGGCGTTCAGCCCCGACAGCCGGGTGCTGGCGAGCGGCGGCGGGGACGGCACCGTGCGGCTCTGGGATACGGCCAGCGGCCAGGAACTGCATAACTTGAGCGGTCACAACAGCCTGTTCCATCAAACCCATATCAAAGCGCTCGCCTTCAGCCCCGGCGGGCAAACGCTGGCGAGTGGCAGCGACGACGGCATCGTCAAGCTCTGGGCCGTCCCCTCCGGAGCCGCGCGGCTGACAATCAAGGCGCACCCGCACGAGGATTACAGCGGGCTGCTCAACGCGCTCGCCTTCAGCCCCGATGGGCGCACGCTTGCCAGCGCGGGGTGGAACGTCGAGGGCGCCAACTACGGCGGGCTGACCTTGTGGGACGCGAGTAGCGGCCAGGAAATTGGCACGCTGCCGACCAGCGGTGGGCCGCTTACGGCGCTGGCGTTCAGCCCAGACGGCCAATGGCTGGCCGGGGGCGGCGGCCAGGACCCGGTCCAACTATGGGATGCGGGCAAGGGAACCCTGGCGCATGTCTGCGCCAGCTTGCCTGCCACCCTCTTCGCGGTAGGCTTTAGCCCGGACGGCGAACTACTGGTAAGCGCGGGCGACGACGGCGCGGTCCGGGTCTGGGAAGCGGCTACCTGCGCGCAACTGGCCGCCACCCCGCCCGACCAGACCGGCGATCTGCAAGCGATGGCCCTGTCCGCAGACTGCCGGTTCCTGGTCAGCGGCCACCAGGATGGGTCGGTGAAGTTGTGGCTGATCGCGCCGGGGCCATAGCAGCGCGCCGGGGCCACGGTAGCAGTGTTCAGCTATTGCGGTTCCAGCGCCGGTGACACCGTCAGCCCGCGTTCCTTACGTCAGGGGCTACGCCACCGGCCTGCACACGGCCCCCCACCACTAGCATGATGAATCCCGCGAGGATGAGGAGGCCCAGGGCGCCCCGCAAGGTAAGCATCTCGGCGACCCAGCCGATCAGCGGCGGTCCGGTGAAGGATCCCATATAGCCCACTGTCGCCATGGCCGCAATGGCGCGCCCCGCGGCCATGTTAGGGGTGCGGGCCGCCGCGCTGAGGACTAACGGAAACGGACACGCGACCCCCGCGCCAATCAACCCGAAGCCGAAGATAGCGGCCGGTGGCGCCTGGGTCAGCAGGATGACGCCCATGCCGGCCACGACAAGCACGCCACCGGCCCGCACAATGCGGGCCGGACCCAGCCGCAGCGTGAGCCAATCGCCGGTGAGCCGGCCCGCCGTCATGAGCAGGGAGAAAACGACATAGCCGGTGGCGGCCACGCCCGGCGCGCTGCCCAGGCTCTCGCGCAAATATACGGTACTCCAATCGCCGATGGCGCCTTCACAGAGCAAGACGCTGAAGGCAATCACCCCGAGGGGCAGCAATGCCGCCGGCAGCAGCGCGAACGATTGCGTCGCGGCGGCCGGTGGTTGCAGCTCCACGCTTAAGCCTCGGCGTGCAAGGGCAATGGCCGGCAGTGCCACCGCCACCACGGCGAGGAAATGGAGTTCTACGGGCAGCCCGCGGCCTGCCAGAAATCCGCCCGCCGCCGCGCCTGCCATCCCGGCGACACTCCACATGCCATGGAACCCGGCCATGATGGGCCGGCCATAGCGGCCCTCGACGAGCGCCGCCTGGGCATTCATGGCGACATCCATGCCCCCACTGAAGAGGCCGTAGAGAACGAGCACCAGCATGAGCAGCGGCAAATTGGGTGCCAGGCCGAGAAATGGGAACACCGCACACCAGCCCAGGGCCATCAGCGTAATGATCGTCCGGCTGCCCCATCTAGGCAGCAACCAACCGACCAGGAATTGGCCCAGGAACACGCCGCCCGGCGCGCCTAACAAGGCCAGCCCCAGTTCCCCATCCGACAACCGCAACTGCGCTTTAATGTCGGGAATCCGCACAATCCAGCTGGCGAAGATGAGACCATGCACGAGAAAGAGTGTCGTGACGGCGAACCGCGCCCGCCGGGGCAGCAGCGGAGTGACGGCGTTATCAGGCAGGGCAGAAATCATCGGTAGGGAGCTACTGCTTGGCGGGATGGATCGCCAGGGCCATGTCGTTGAACAGGTTCCAGGTGCGCATGAACTTGGCCCAGCCATAGCCCCAGAACTTGCCGTCGCCCACGTCCATCGTGTAAACCCGCTCGGAGTCGTAGCCGTAGACGACCACGGCATGCTCATAGGGCACCAGATAATACAGCGTGTTGGTGCTGTCCAGTTTATAGATACGGGAGCCGGCCCGCGCCGCTCCGGTCATCCAGACGACGACCGGGTGCCCCGCCGCGATCTCCGCTTTGAGCCGGGTGGGGGAGGCATAAAACACTTCGGCCTCATACCCGTGGCGCTCCAGCACGGGCACCAACGGCTCGGCGTATATGCCATAGTTAGTAATGCCACCCCACTTGGCGTCGATTGCGCCGCGGAAGCCCAGATGCGGGTTCTCCGCCTGCGGCACTTCGCGGACAAATGTGCCCTGGGTGACGCGCCGGCCGTAAAACTGGGTGATAGCGGAGGCGGCGGCGTACTCACAACTGAGGTTATAGACTTCGCGCACCGAGGGGAAATGAGCGATAACCGCTTTGCTCGGTAGGGCGACCGGAGCCGCCTGCGCCAGGCGCGACACGCCGGCCGGGATGATCAGGCTGAAGAGACACAATAGCAGCACCCGGCGAACCAATCGCCGGGATGGCCGCGAGGTAAACACCATAGAAAACTCCTATAGTAGTGGGGAATGCGGATCTTGGACTACCGGCCGCCATTATAGCACAGTTCCCCCGCCAGGCAGCGGCAAATCCGGGCCAAATTGCCCGGCAAAAGGCTTGACTCCGGGGCGGCGATTGATTATAATAACGAAGCGTTGTGAAATTCACCACGCACCCAGGTTTCGCTCACTCCGGTGAGAAAACCTTAGCAGCCTAAGAATCAGAGGAGGCAACGGGCCCAAACCACCACCAGCAACTTGCGACGATGGATGTGTGTTTCGCCCCTCCCGGCGTCCCTTCAGACGGCGGTTTTTTGTTGCCTCCCCCCGGTAGCGGTCAACTTGACAGGGCCGGGTAATCTCTGATATAATAGGAAGCACCGCGCGAAGCGGGCAGTACCTTAACAACAGCAGAGTGGTGAGCAAGCAGCTCACACAAATGACACCAACCAGTCAAGTTCACACAACAGCCCAAACCCATTCCAGATGCCGGTGCCGGCCTGCCTCGGCAGGTCCACATGGTCACCTCGAACCTTTGGTGTGGTCGCAGACCATGCCGCTGTTTCGTCTGGAGAGTTTGATCCTGGCTCAGGACGAACGCTGGCGGCGCGCCTAATACATGCAAGTCGAACGGGCTGCCTTCGGGCAGCCAGTGGCGGACGGGTGAGTAACACGTGGGTGACCTGCCCTGAAGTGGGGAATA
>JAICKM010000703.1 GCA_025927935.1 Chloroflexia bacterium
ACCACATGCCGCCCGTGGCACAGCGGGCAGAGGAAGCCCTGCCCCACCCAGCCCCAGGCGCCTTCCACCAGCACCAGCCCCTGCGGCGACAGGCGGATATACGGCCCCGGCTGCACCAGCCCGGCCTTCTCCAACTCGCGCCGGATCGCCGTGACCACCGGGATCGGCAGCCGCGTCTGGCGGGCCAGGTCCTTGCCGGTCAGCCCGCCGCTGCGGTGGATCGTCCGCAACACGGCCTCGATCCCCGCCGCGCCCTCGCGCAGCCGCGTGCGCGCCGCCAGGTCGCTGAGCAGCGTATTCGCCGCGCCCGCGCCGGGCGCCGGCTCTTTATTATCACCCACTACCAATCGATCTTTCCTCGCCTATCTTCCAGACTCACAACTGCCCGCGGCACACCACGGGCAGCATATACAACCCATTATACCATACCCGCGCTACACCCCCCGGCGCCCGCGGTGCGGGGCGGCTACTTACGCTTCTTGTTCTTCTTGCGCGATTCTTTGCCCATCTTGCGCTTGGCTTTGGCCTTATCGCCGGACGACGCTCCGCCCGCGCCGGTGGCAGCTGTGCGCGCGGGCCGGAAGGGCTTGACTGGCGCAGCGGGCGCTATCCCAAACTGCTGCTGCATACGCTGCACCCGCAGCGGGTCGGCCTGGGGTCGCTCCGGATCGCGGCCCACTTCCTCCGGCGTCTTCAGGCCAAACTCGATCTGCACATCGTCCCAGGTCGCCATCATCGGATCGACCTGCCCCGTCTTGAAGACCTGCTCCATCAGCGGGAGTGTTTCGACGGCTTTGAGCCGCATCAATTCGGAGATAAGGAAGCCGTTTAAGTCCTCGTCGTTAGTCGCGTAGGATTCCAACTGGCGCACGATGGGCGCCAGGGCCGCGTCCCGCGCATCCGGATACTGCTCGGCAATCTTGCCCAGCCCGGTAAGTGCGGACATCCGCCCATAAATACCCTGGCTGTCGTCGGCCAGCAAGGCGCCCAGCGCGGGAATCGCCGCCGGGCCGATCATCGCGTACACATCCGGCAACTCTTCCAGGATCGAGTCGTCAAACCGATCCTCATCCCCGGTCATCAGCAGGGTCAGCAGCGGCTCAATCGCCGCTTCCGCCCGCAACTGGCCCAGCGCCCGCCAGGCGTGCAGCGGCGCCCACACCTCCGGCGAATCCGTGTCGGCTTCATTCAGATCGGGATCGGTTGCCATCCGAATCAGGTCGGGAATGTGTTGCGGCCCAAGCTGAAACATCGCCACATAATCCGGCCATTCCGCTCGTTGCTGGAACCCCGGATCGCCATAAGTCAGCAGCCGGTCCAGCGGCGGCGGGTAATTCGCGTCAGTCATGGTGTTTCTCCTGAAGGTAAGATCTGCACTGTTCTACCAAAGGCAGAAACGCAAGCGAGTATGCCTATGATACGGCATCCCGCTATTGACAGGGTCGCTGCTCCGGGCCGGAGCAGCCTGACGCCCACCGCACGTTTTTGCTATAATAGGCAGGATGACGACCCCTCCTCCGCCCGGAGCAAGTACGATTCTGGCGGCGATTGTGGTGCTGGTGTTGAGTGCCTTGGCCGCCGCCTACCTGTTGCGCCGTGAGCCGCGCACCTGGCCGGTGATCGCCGCACTCGCCACGCTGTCTTTCGGCTTCGCGCTGGCCTACGACCAGTTCCTGCCCGACGACAGCTATATCACCTACCGCTACGCCTGGAACCTGCTGCACGGCAACGGCCTGGTCTACAACCCAGGAGAATACGTGCTGAGCACGACGACGCCGCTCTACACACTGCTGCTGGCTGCCGCCGGCCTCGTCTGGCCCGACCTGCCGGTGACGAGCCACATCCTCAGCCTCCCCGCGCTGTTTGCCGGGGCGCTGGTGCTCTACCTGCTGCTCGCCCGCCACGGCAAGCCGGTCGCCGGGTTCCTGCTGGCCGCGCTCTATATCCTGAACCCGCTCACCGCCGCCGTCTATAGCTCGGAGTCGATCCTGCATGTAGCGCTGATTTTCGGCGCGTTCTACGCCTACGACCAGGACTACCTGGAGTGGGCGGCGGCCCTGAGCGCGCTGGCGGTACTGACCCGCGGCGACGGGGCGCTGATCGCCGTCGCGCTGGGGCTGTGCTGGCTGGCGGCGCGGGGCTGGCGCGCGGGCTGGCGGCGCCCGCTGCGCGCCGTGGCGATCTACGCGGCGATCAGCCTGCCCTGGTATCTCTTCTCCTGGATCTATTACGGCGACCTGGCTCCCGCCACCATGAGCGCCAAGATCGCGCAGGGCGAACTACCGGGCGCGCAGTTGTTCATGGAGGGCTTCGGCGTCTGGTGGATGTCCTACTCGGCGCACAGCCCCGGCTACTGGCTGCTGCTGCCGCTGGCCTTGCTGGGCCTGCTGCTCACCTTCCCGCGCGGCGGCGACCGCTGGGCGTGGCCCACGCTGCTCTGGGCCGGCCTCTACACGGCGGGCTACACGGCCCTGGGCGTCACGCGCTACCAGAACTACTACACCCCGCTGGCGCCCGTGCTGATCCTGCTGGCGATGCTCGGCGCGCACTGGCTGGGCCTGGCCGTGGCCCACTTCGTCACGCGGCGCGCGGCCAGTGTGCCACCGGGCGCGGCGGCCTGGCGGCAGGCGCGCATCGCAGGCGTGGTCATGCTGCTGCTCGCTATCGGCATCGGCATCGGCTTCGTGACCACCGGCGCCCGCCTCTACCCGACGCTGCCGCAGGCGCGCGCCGTGATCTACCAGCAGATTGGCGAGTGGCTGCGCGCCAACACGCCGCCCGATGCATCCGTGGGTATGCTTGAAGTCGGCACGATGGGCTACTATGCCGACCGCCGGGTCATCGACTTCTACGGCCTGATCCAGCCCGATGTGTCCGAACACATGGCGATGAACGACCTGGCCTGGTCGATGCAGCACTACAAGCCCGACTATATCGCCATCCACCGTGAAACCTGGGCGCCGACCTACGACCCCTGGTTCGATGCCAACTACAAGCCGGTGCAAACGTTCGAGTACGCCCGCTGCGCGTGCTCGCCCATGATCGTCTATGCCCGCAAGTAGCGCCACGCCCGTCGGCCAGGCGCAAGCGCCCGCCAACCCCGGCGCGGTTGCGGCCCGCTACGGGTTTGTAGCCGTGCTGGCCCTGGGCGGGCTGGCCTACCTCAACGCTCTGAACGCCTTCTGGGTGGGCGACGACTACAACTACGTCGTGCCCAAGACGCTGGACACGGTGCTCAACTTCGCCAACCCGGTGGGCCGCGCCCAGTTCCGCCCGCTGGGCTGGATAAGCTGGGTGATCGACTACACACTCTACGGCCCCATCCCCCTCGGCTGGCACCTGACCAGTCTGGCCCTGCACCTTGCCAACACCCTGCTGATCGTGCTGCTGCTGCGCCGGTTGGCCCGCCACTGGTGGCCGGAACACGCCGCCTCCCGCACCTGGGTGCCGCTGGTCGCCGGGGCCTTCTTCGCCGTCCACCCGGCCCACCCGGAGGCCGTGACCTGGATCAGTGCGCGGTTCGACCTGCTGGCCGGACTGGGCACGTTCCTGGCCTGCTGGGCCTTCTTGCGCCGGCGCGACGGCGGCCCGCGCGGCTTCTACACCCTCACCTGGCTTGCCGCCTGGGTGGCGATGATGAGCAAGGAGTCGGGGATGCTGGTGCCCCTGGCGCTCCTGCTGATCGATCTGGCGATAGGAACCGCGCAAGGCCGGCGGCTGTGGGCGCCGGGCGAGTGGGGGCCGTTGCTGCGGACGGCGGGCGGCGTGC
>JAICKM010000785.1 GCA_025927935.1 Chloroflexia bacterium
ATGGCGTTGGTCGATGGGGAGACGGTGGACGCGGCCAATCCGGTGCGGCAGTTCTTCCATACCGATCAGGTCGGGCAACAGAAAGCCGCCGCGCTGGCCACGAACCTGGCGGCCATCCGGCCCGGCGCCTGGACCGCGCACACCATGCACGTGCGCGCCGACCGGGCCGGACTGGCCGCGTTCCGGCGGTTGCTACGCGCTGAGCGGCCCGATGTGGTCGTGCTGGCGACGGGCAGCCAAGGCGACTATGCGCTGGCCCGCGTGCTGCGGCGGTCCGGCATCCCACACATCGTCGGGCGCTGCTATCCGCGGGCGCGCTATTTCGAGATCATCGTGGTCGATGGGCAGCAGGGACCATGCTTCGGCTGCCTGCGCGGCCACCTCTACACCGGCCCCGCGCCCGCGCCCACGCCGGAGGAGGCGCTGCGCTACGCCCGGCCCGCGCCGCCCGGCGAACTCCAGGGCGAACCGGCCACCATCGTCGAATCGGGCCGCGCCGCCGACGTGTTGACCCGCCTGGCCGCCGAACTCGCCCAGCCACGCCCCCAACGCCCCCCCTGGCTGCGCGACGTACTGGCGCGTGAGCAGACCTGCCTGATCGGCGGTCTCACCGCGGAGGCAGTGCCCGACGCGGACGGCGATCTTGCCTGGGCCTACGGCGTGCAGGTGCCCGGCCAGGTCGTCGCCTTCGGGGTGGATCAGGTGGTGGGCGCGGGGACGGTGCAAGTCTGCCCCGACTGTGGCCGCCGCCTCCCCGTGGCGTATCCTGTGCTGGATGGGGTGCCGGATACGGTTCTGGATATTCCGCATGCCACAGCGGCAATGCGCTAAAGCCTATCCTGTCACCTGTCACGGTCCGCGCCCGGATTGCGTAGATCCGGGCGCGGACCGCCGTTTGGGCGGCGGCTGATTGCCCAAGGAAGGAGCAGCAATGAAAGACGGACAATGTCCCAAGTGCGGGGCGCAGGCGGTGTACCGGTTCGACGGCGGGTCGCCCGCCGCGCCGCTGAACGCCGTCCGCCTCAGCCGGGCGCCGCGGGTGAACTTCGCCCCGGTCGATACGTATGTCTGCGTGAATTGCGGCTACGTCGAAAGCTATATCGCCCATCCCGAAAAGCTGAGCTACATCGCCGATCACTGGGCATAGGTAGCGCCGTCCACCGCGCGGGTGGTGCCGGGGCGCGGCGAGGATCACCCCACGCGTCGGCTCCCATAACAGGCGCACGCACATAGGTAGGACCACCGCCTGCACTATTGCGCACTACGCGGAAGCAGGTCGCGGGAATCCTGCGCGGGCGAATAACCGTATCGCCCTGCTTTCACCCCCAATATCCTTTGTGCCGCCGGGACGCATCCGGTATAATAACCCCATGTGCGGAATTGCGGGAGTCTATGATCGCGGCGGAGTGCCGGCCGACGCCGCCCTGTTGGAGCGCATGGCCGGGACGCTGGCCCATCGTGGACCGGATGGCGACGGCTTCTACCTGGACGGCCCGGTCGGGCTGGCGCACCGCGCCCTCCACATTATCGACCTCTCCGAGGCGGCTTTCCAACCCATGGGGTCCACCGACGGCGACCACTGGCTCGTGTTCAACGGCGAGATCTATAATTATGTCGAGCTGATGCAAGAGCTGGAGGCGCGCGGGCAGCGCTTCCGCTCGCGCTCCGACAGCGAGGCGCTGCTGGCGAGCTATGCCGCCTGGGGCGTCGATTGCCTGTCCCATCTGAACGGCATGTTTGCCTTCGCCATCTGGGATCGCGCCCGCCGCCGGCTCTTCCTGGCCCGCGACCGCATGGGCATCAAGCCGCTTTACTACTGGTGGGACGGGCGCCGCCTGGTCTTCGCCTCGGAGATCAAGGCGCTGCTCTGCCACCCGGCGACCAACGCCGAACCCAACGGCACCGCCATCGCCGAGTACTGGCGGGCCATGTACACCAGCGGCGACCAGACCTGGTTCAAGGGCATCCGGCGGCTCCAGCCCGGCGAGTTCATGCTGGTGGATCGCCGGGGCATGCAGATCCGGCGCTACTGGGATCTGCCCGCCTACGAAGATGGCCCTGGACGCGACGAGGAAAGCTACGTCGAGGAGGTGCGCGCGTTGCTCGAAGACAGCACGCGTCTGTGCCTGCGCAGCGATGTGCCGCTCGGCGCGCATCTGAGCGGCGGCGTCGATAGCTCGGCCCTGGTGGGCCTGCTGAGCCGCCAGGTCGCGCCGGCCCAGTTGAAGACCTTCTCCGGCGCGTTCGACGAGGGACCGGAGTACGACGAGCGGGGCTATATCGCCGCCGTGGCCGGGCGCTATGGCACCGAGCACCATGAAATCGTGCCCACCTGGCAAGACCTGCCCGCCACGCTGCCCCGCCTGGTCTGGCACCTGGACGAGCCGGTGGCCGGCCCCGGCGCCTTCCCGCAGTATTTCGTCTGCAAGCTCACCCGCGCCAACGGCGTGATCGTCGTCAACGGCGGGCAGGGCGGCGACGAACTCTTCGGCGGCTATTATGGCTATCTGCCGTCCTATTTCCGCAGCCTGATCGCGGAAGTGCGGCGCAAACCGGCGCCGGAAATGGTGAGCGCGCTGCTGGGCGACGGCCTGCGCCTGCTGGGGCGGCCCGCCCTGCGCCACGCCGCGCTCACGGCGCTGCACACCGGGCGGCGCGGGCGGTTGCGGCCTGACAGCGCGAGCAACCTGCCCGCCGTATTCGGCCCCGCCCTGCACCACCTGGAGCAGGACCCGGCGGGCGGCGGCTACGGCATGGGCCATCGCTCGCCGCTGGGCGAGGCGCTGGCCTTCGATCTCCGCCATTACCTGCCCGCCCTGCTCCAAGTCGAGGATCGCATGAGCATGGCCTGGTCGCTGGAGTCGCGGGTGCCGCTGCTCGACTACCGGCTGGTCGAACTGGCGATGCGCATCCCGCCGCACGTCAAGTTGCGCCGGCTGGAGACCAAGCACATTCTGCGCCAGGCCGTCGCCGATCTGTTGCCGCCCAGTGTGGCCGCCCGCCGCGACAAGAAGGGCTTCCCGACGCCCATCGGTCCCTGGTTCGCCGGGCCGTTGCACCCCTGGCTGCGCGAACAATTGCTCGGTCCGGCGGCGCGGGCGCGCGGCCTGTTCCACCCCGAAGCGGTGACGACTCTGCTGGACGATCATGCCGCCCGGCGCGCCGATCACAGCCGCGCGCTCTGGATGATGGTCAACACCCATTTCTGGTTCAAGCAGTTTATCGAGGGTTCCGGC
>JAICKM010000748.1 GCA_025927935.1 Chloroflexia bacterium
AGTGGACTGGCCCGCCGAGCAGATGACGGTCGCCGCCCTCCATGTGGGCGAGATGGCGGCGGACGAAGCGCCGGCTCCCGCGCCGGAAGAACCGGCGGTGGTCGCCGTGGCCCGCGCGCTGCGGGGGGCGCGCTGCGTGGTTGTCGGCGGGCGGGGCGTGGGCGGCGCCGAAGGGTTCGCCCGCGTGCAGCGGCTGGCCGCGGCGTTGGGTGGCGAGTGGGCCGCCACGGCGGGCGCGGTGGAAGCGGGCTGGGCGCCGCCGGAGCGCGAAGTGGGCCTGTACGGAACCACGGTGCGACCGGACCTGTATATCGGGTGCGGGGTCAGCGGCAGCCCACAGCATGTCGTCGGCATGCAGCAGGCGCGGACGATCGTTGCCGTCAACACCGACCCTGGCGCGCCGATCTTCCGCTGGGCGCACTACGCCGTCGTGGCCGACAGCAATGCCCTGCTAGACCATTTACTGGAGCGATTAGAACGGGCGTAACTTCACCCAGGCAGGTTCAATCATGATCACAGAGACTACATTCGCCGATCTGCCGTTGCGGATCGGTCACTGGACGCACCCCAGCGGGCAGACGGGCTGTACCGTTGTCCTATGCGAAGACGGCGCCTGGGCCTCCGGCGAAGTGCGCGGCGCGGCGCCCGCCACCCGCGAGACCGATCTGCTGCGGCCCGGCGGCCTGGTGGGGCGGATCGACGCCGTCCTGCTCACCGGAGGCAGCGCGCTGGGCCTGGCCGCCGCCGACGGCGTGATGGGTTGGTTGCGCGAGCAGGGGCGGGGCTATGCGCTGGGGCTGGGCCTCCCCGCCATGCCCATCGTGCCCGCGGCGGGCATCTTCGACATCGGCGCGGCCATGGGCCTCTCCCCGGACGCGGCGGCGGGCCGGGCGGCCTGCGCGGCGGCGGAGTCGGATGCGCAGGCGGGCCTTGCAGAAGGCCGGGTCGGCGCGGGCGCCGGGGCCACGGTCGGCAAGGCGGGCGGGCCGGAGCGCCTTAGCCGCAGCGGGCTGGGGCAGGTGGCCTTGCGGGTTGGCGATCTCGTGGTGGGGGCGCTCATGGTCGTCAACGCTTTCGGGGAAGTGCGCGATCCGGGCACCGGCCGGATCGTGGCCGGAGTCCGTGATCCGAAGGGAGGGTTCGTGCCGACGCTTGACCTCTTGGCGGCCCAGGTCGCTGCCGCCATGCCCGCGCCCAACACGGTGATCGGCCTCGTCGCCACAAACGCCCCGCTCGATCCCACCGCGCTCAGCGTGGTCGCGCGCATGGCGAACAGCGGCCTGGCGCGGGTTATCACTCCGGCCCACACCATGTACGACGGGGACACCCTCTTCGCCCTGGCGCTCCCCGCCGCGCCACTCGCCGGGCGGCCCGATCCCGGACTGGTGACATTAGTGGGCAGCGTGGCCGCGGAAGCCGTGAGCCGCGCGGTCGTGCGCGCGGTTGCGCCCGATGGAGCGGTCGCCTGACCGCATTGGTTGCGTAGTGCCGTAGAAGGAGGCCCACAGGCCGCCGTTCGCTCTTATTGGTTCGTTTTTGTCTTCTACTGTATTGCAAAGGAGCAACACAATGGAACCGATCTGGCTGGCACACTACGATAAGGGCGTTCCGGCGCACCTCACATACCCCGATGGTCCGCTCCAGGACCTGCTGGAAACCGCCGCGCATACCCACCCCGATAACATCGCCACGATCTTTTTCGGCTCGCGCATGACCTACCGCGAGATCAACGACGAGGCGAACCGGCTGGCCCACGCGCTGCAAAAGCTGGGCATCGGCAAGGGCGACCGGGTGGCCCTGGTGCTGCCCAACTGCCCGCAATTCGTCGTCAGCTATTACGCCATCCTGAAGGCGGGCGGCATCGTCGTGCCGACGAACCCGACCTACAAGCCGCGCGAGTTCCAGCACCAGTTCGCCGACGCGGGCGTGCGCCTGGTCATCACCCTCAACCTGTTCGTGCCCGCTATCCAGGAAATCCAGCCGGAAACGGCCATCAAAGACATCATCGTGGCCCGCATCCAGGACTACCTGCCGACGATGCTCTCCTACCTCTATCCGATCAAGGAGAAGCGCGAGGGCACAGCGGTTCATGTGACGCCAGGGCCGGGGATCCATGACTTCTGCACGCTGATCCGCGCGACCAGCCCGGACTACACCCCGGTGCCGGTAGCGCAGACGGACCTGGCCGTGCTACAGTATACCGGCGGCACCACGGGCACGTCCAAGGGCGCCATGCTTACCCACCGTAACCTGCTCGCCAACACGCTCCAGGTGCGATCCTGGCTGCCTGATGTGCGCGAGGACGGTAGCGAGGTTTTCATGGCCGTGACCCCGTTCTTCCACGTCTACGGCATGACCGTGGTGATGAACTTCGCCATCCTCACCGCCGCAGCGATGGTGCTGCTGCCGCGCTTCAACACCAAGGAAGTGCTGCACAATATCCAGCGGTATAAGGCGACCACGTTCGGCGGCGTGCCGACGATGTATATCGCAATCAACAACTTCCCGGAGATCAAGAAGTACAAGCTGTCGAGTGTGAAAGCCTGCATCAGCGGGGCGGCGCCGTTGCCGCTGGAAGTGGCCCAGCAGTTTGAGAATCTGACCGACGGGCGGCTGCGCGAAGGCTACGGCCTCACGGAAGCCTCGCCGGTGACGCATTGCAACCCGATCTACGGCACGCCCAAGATCGGCTCCGTCGGTCTGCCCTTCCCCGATGTGGAAGCCAAGGTGGTCGATCTACAGGACGGCCATGACCTGGCGCAGGGCGAGATCGGCGAACTGGCGATCCGCGGCCCGCAGGTGATGGCCGGCTACTGGAACCGGCCCGAGGAGAGCGCGAACGTGCTGCGCGACGGCTGGCTGCTGACCGGCGATATGGGCCGCATGGACGAAGACGGCTTCTTCTATATTGTTGACCGCAAAAAGGACATCATCATCGCCGCCGGGTTCAACATCTATCCGCGCGAGGTCGAGGAAGTGCTGTACGAGCACCCGGCGGTGAAGGAAGCCGTGGTCGCCGGGGTGCCGGACGCCTATCGCGGCGAGACAGTCAAGGCCTACATCGTGCTGAAAGAGGGCGAGACGGCGACCTCCGACGAGCTTATCGCCTTCTGCCGTGAGCGGTTGGCCGGATTCAAGGCGCCGCGCATCGTCGAGGTCCGCGAGAGCCTGCCCAAGAGCTTGATCGGCAAGCACCTGCGGCGGGTGCTGATCGAGGAAGAGCGCACCAAATTAGCCGCGCCGGTCGCCGTCCCGTAAGGCGGTCAGTGCAGAGAAAGGGAACCGCATGGCCTTTTGTCCGAATTGTGGGTGGCAGCACGACGGCACGGCGCATTTCTGCCAGCAATGTGGCAAGCCGCTGGGCGCTACCGTGGCGACGCCGCCCACCGCGCCCATGCCCGCGCCACCCACAGCGGCTTATGGAGCGGGTTACCCGCCCCCGTCCCCGCCGATGGGCAACACGCCCGACTGGATCAGCGAGGA
>JAICKM010000962.1 GCA_025927935.1 Chloroflexia bacterium
AACGAACTGATGCCGCGGCTGCCCTGCGCGTGGCGGTCGGTCTTGGCCGTCGCCACGATCACCCCGGCCACGCGGCCCGAAGTGATCCAGAGCTTGCGCCCGTTGATCATCCACTCGTCGCCCTCGCGCACTGCCGTGGTCGTCGTGCCGCCCGCATCGGACCCGGCGCCCGGCTCGGTCAGTCCGAAAGCGCCCAGCATTTCGCCGCTCGCCAGGGGCACCAGCCAGCGCTTTTTCTGCTCCTCATTGCCGAACAGGTAGAAGGGCGACGCACCCAGCGAGATATGGGCGGCCAGGATAATGCCCAGCGAGCCGTCGACCCGGCTGATCTCCTCGACCGCAATCGCATACGACAGGGTGTCGCCCCCGGCGCCGCCGTACTTCTCCGGGAAGGGGATGCCCATGAGGCCCAGTTCGGCCATACGCTTGAGCAGATCGGCGGGGAATTCGTGCATCCGGTCGCGTTCGATGGCGCCGGGCGCTACCTCTTTTTCCGCGAAATCGCGGACGCTTTCGCGGAAGAGCCGGTGCTCCTCGGAGAGTTCAAAATCCAATGCAGTGCCTCCTTTGGCCTGTCCAGCCCGCTCCTCGCTGAGCGGCTGTTGCACAAGTATTTAGCTGTCACTTCGCAGCCGTTAGCCGCCAGTTCGCAGTATGGCGCCACAGGCAGTTTGTAGGCCATCACCGTGATTCTGCTTGCGCTGCCGGCGGGTACGGAGCGTGCGCTGCCCGCGGGAGCCTACGCTCCGTTTTCAGTCCATTATACCCGATGGGCCGCGCTATTGTCGAACCGGCCCGGCTGCGGTATACTGGCGCCATGAACACCTCGTCTGCTAAGAACGACCAGGATATGCCCTTTGTCATCGCTCCCGAAGTGGCGGGTGCCTTTGCGGCGGGGCGCCCGGTGGTGGCGCTGGAATCGACCGTGATCGCGCACGGCCTGCCCCGCCCGACCAACCTGGAGACGGCCCGCGCCTGCGAGGATGCCGTGCGCCAGGCGGGCGCCGTCCCGGCGACCATCGCGGTCTTCGACGGCCGGGTCCATATCGGCTGCGACGCCACGGCCCTGGAGCGCCTGGCGACCGATCCGAACATCGCCAAGCTGAGCGTGCGCGATCTGCCCATGGCCCTGGCCCTGCGCCGGGACGGCGCGACGACTGTGGCGTCGAGCATCTTCCTGGCGCGCGCCTGCCCGCAGCTGATCGCGGTGTTCGCCACCGGCGGCGTCGGCGGCGTGCATCGCGGCTGGGAGCAGACGCTGGATATCTCCGCCGACTTGCCGGTGTTGGCCGCCAGCGACATCGTCACGGTCTGCGCGGGGGCCAAGTCGATCCTCGACCTGCCCGCGACCCGCGAGTGGCTGGAGACGCACGGCGTGAGTGTGCTCGGCTGGCAGACGGACGAGTTTCCCGCCTTCTACACACGGCAGAGCGGCCTGCCGGTCGATGCTCGTGTGGAAGACGCAGCCCAGGTCGCCGCTATCGTGCGCGCTCGCCGCGCGCTGCGTATGCCGGGCGGCGTGTTGCTGACCGCCCCCCTGCCCAGCGACGCGGCGATCCCGGCTGCCGAAATCCGCCATGCGATTGACGACGCGTTGCGTGCGGCGGATGAGATCGGGGTCAAGGGCAAGGAACTGACGCCGTTCCTGCTCGGCCACCTGCACCGCAAGACCGAGGGCCGCAGCTTGCGCGCCAATGTGGCGTTGTTGTTGAACAACGCCGCCATCGCCGGCCAGGTCGCCGTTGCCCTGGCGTGAGCGCCACCTCGCTTGATTCTTCCGCGCGCCGTCCCCATCTGCTGACTCTCGGCGATCTGCTGCTCGACGTGCTGGTGGAGGGTGATTTCCGCCGCGAGTATGACAGCGCGGGCACCGTGCAACTCTATCCGGGCGGCTCGGCGGCCAATTTCGCCGTGGGCGCGCAGGCGCTTGGCGCCGCTGTGCGCTTTGTCGGGCGGGTCGGCGACGACGCGGCGGGCCGCCTGTTGATCCATGATATGCAGGATCGGGGGATCGCCGCCGAGATCCGGGTCGTGCCGGGGGCGGCCACCGGCAATGTGCTGGTGTTGCGCAACGTGGAAGGCCCCGGCACTTCGCGCATGTGGTCCAACCCCGGCGCCTCCCTGACCCTGGCCCCCAGCGACTTCGACCCGGCCTGGTTTGCCGGGCTGGACGGCTTTCACCTCACCAGCTATTCGCTGCTGCGGCCCCCGCCGCGCCCCGCTGCGCTGCACGCCCTGGCCCTGGCCCGCGCCGCCAATCCGGGCGTGTTTTTCAGCCTCGATCCCAACCCCG
>JAICKM010001100.1 GCA_025927935.1 Chloroflexia bacterium
TCGCCGTCGCGGCGGGCGCTGGTGGTGATGGCGGCCACGTCGGACCCCGCGCCCGGCTCGGTCAGGGCATAGCAGCCCAGTTCGCCCGCCCGCAGGCGCGGCAGATACACGGCCTGTTGCTCCGGCGTCGCGCCGACCAGCAGCGCGTCGGCCACCAGGCCGTTGATGGTGATGGCGGCGGTGATACCCACGCAGCCCCAGGCCAGTTGCTCGACCACGATGCACTGTTCCAGGCCGCCCAGCCCGGCCCCACCGTAGGCTTCGGGCATGGTCAGGTTCAGCAGGCCCAACTCTTGCGCGCGCTCGAACAGCGGGCGCGGGAACCGCTCGGCGCGGTCATACTCGGCGGCGACGGGCCGGATCTCGCGGTCCGCAAACGTATGCGCCAGGTCGCGGATCATGCGCTGCTCTGCGCTTAATTGGAAGTCCACGGTGCCTCCGTTTCTGCTTCGGTGGGATGAATTTCGGGTATGGCCTGACTCTATGCTAGCACAAATGCTGCGCTGGTTCAATACCGGCAGCGGCGGGCCGGGGCTGGCCCGCGCGCACGCCCGGTGCCGGTTGCAACGGCATGGAAGATCGCCTATAGTGGGCCTGAGCGGGCAATAGGGTTTGTCACTCTGAGCGGAGCGAAGAGTCTCGTCTCGTGCCCCAATGCGACGAGATTCTTCGCTCCGCTCAGAATGACGATTGTGTAGGGAGCAAGCGATCATTCACGTTGTCGAGCAGGTACGGCTGGAGGTGCCGGTCGCGGTGGCCTGGGCGTGGCTGGCCGATCTGGAGCGGCTGGTCGCGGTGAACATGTTTCATTGCGGTGCGCGCTTCGACGGGTCGCAGCGCCAGGGCGCGGGCACGCGCCTGTGGGTTGACCATCGCTTCTTCGCCGGGCCGATCTTCCCGCGCCTGGTGCGCATCACCCACTGGGAGGAGCTGCGGCGCATCGGCTGGGTGGAGATCGACCCGGCGCATCCGCGCTACTTCTTTCCGCACTCCGAGCAGTTCCGGCTCACGCCGCTGGGGCCGGACACCACGCTGCTGACCGACGAGATCCGTGGCTCGCTCAACCTGCCCGTTTTCGAGCGCTCTGCCGACCGGCTGCTGGCCTGGCTCACGGTGCGGCGGGCGGTGCGGCGCCAATGTATCTACTTCGCGCGCCAGATCCATCTACCGGCTGCCGTGCCCGTGGGGTGAAGACACGCCATTGGGCGGGGCGCGTGGTATAATATCCCGCCGGTCAATGGGAGGCGATTTTAACACAGGAGGATAGGGACGGATGGCCGATACGCAGGACACGGATCTGCTGCGCGAGTTTCAGGAGATCGGGCGCGATATTTTCGTCAGCGGCCTCTGCTCGTCGCACGCGGGCAACATGAGCGTGCGCGCGCCCGGCAGCGCCGAGCGGCTGATCATCACGCGCACCGGCTCGATGCTGGGGCGACTGCGCCCGACCGACCTGATCACCACCGGCATCCTGGCCGACGACGACCAGACGCCGCTCGCCAGCAGCGAACTGGCCGCCCACCGCGCCATCTACCGGGCGGGCGCGGCCCAGGCCGTGGTCCA
>JAICKM010000895.1 GCA_025927935.1 Chloroflexia bacterium
ACCACGCGGGCGCCGGCGCCCAAGCCGGCCACGCAGCCCTCGTAAGTTCGATCCTGTCCTGATCCGCCCCGCCGGGCTGCATTCCCTGGCGGGGCCGTTTTGTGCCCCGCATGCAGGAGCGCTTTATGACGGAACCTCGGCCTGCCCCGGCCCCCGCGGGCCGCACCCTGCACCGCCTCGCCGTGTTCAGCCTGAGCCTGCTGGTCGTCGAGTTTCTCGATGAATTTGTGTTTGGCGCGCGGGAAGCCGCCTGGCCCCTCATCCGCGACGACCTGGGCCTCAGCTATGCCCAGGTCGGCCTGTTGCTCGGCCTGCCTAATATCGTGGCGAACCTGATCGAGCCGGCGCTGGGCATCCTGGGCGATGTCTGGAAGCGCCGGGTGCTGATTCTCGGCGGGGGCGTCGTCTTCGCTCTGGCCCTGGCGCTGACCGCCGGCAGCAACACTTTCCTCCTGTTGCTGGCCGCCTTTATCCTGTTCTCGCCCGCGTCGGGCGCCTTCGTCGGCCTGGCGCAGGCCACCCTGATGGACCTCGACCCGGCTCGGCACGAGCAGAGCATGGCCCGCTGGACGTTTGCCGGGTCGGTGGGCGTGGTGGCCGGGCCGCTGGCGCTGGGCGCCGCCGCCGCCCTCGGCCTGGGGTGGCGCGGCCTGTTCGCGGCGTTCGCCGTGCTCACCGGCGTGGTGTTGCTGATCGTCTGGCGGCAGCGCTTCCCCCCTGCCCACTCGGAGGCCACGGCGGCGACCTTTCGCGCGGGCCTCGCCAATGCCGTTGCCGCTTTGCGCCGCCGCGAAGTGTTGCGCTGGCTGACCCTGCTGGAGTTCTCCGACCTGATGCTCGATGTGCTGCTGGGCTACCTCGCGCTCTACATGGTCGATGTGGTCCATGTGAGCGAAGCCGCGGCGGGGGTCGCCGTGGCCGTCTGGACGGGAGTGGGCCTGGCCGGCGACCTGCTGCTCATCCCGCTATTGGAGCGCGTCGCCGGGCTGCGCTACCTGCGCATCAGCGCCTTGATCGAGTTGCTGCTCTTTCCCGCCTTCTTGCTGGTGCCCGGTTACCTGCCCAAGCTGCTGCTCCTGGGCTTGCTGGGCTTCTTCAACGCCGGCTGGTACGCTATCCTCAAGGGCCGGCTGTACTCGACCATGCCGGGACAGAGCGGCACGGTCATGGCCGTGGGCAACGTCTTCGGTCTGGTTGGGGGCCTGATCCCGCTCGTCGTGGGCCTCGTGGCCCAGCAAGTGGGCCTGAGCGTGACCATGTGGGCGCTGCTGCTCGGCCCGATTGCGCTCCTGGTGGGTCTGCCCCGCGCCGACCGCGCGCCGGGCGAGTCACTCTCGTAGCCGCCACAGCCCGCGCCCGTCCACCACTGTGAACTCCACCGCGCCCTGCCCGGCGAGACAGCTCAAGTGGGCGTAGATGGTGGGTTGTAACAAAAAGAATCCTTCTGTAGTGGTAATATTTATGTTATAATGCGCGCATAGCTCCGCCTGGATAGTCCCGGCTTCCCGCGGCCCCAGGGCCAGCAAGCGCCGGATCTGGGCCAGGGTATCGTGAAACCGATCCCGGTTGGCCGCGACCAGAGGCGCGAGGTCGCGGGTGGGCGGATGGTGCGCCGGTAGATGCCAGGCCGCCGCAAGCGTCTGGACCTGCTCCAGCGAGGCCAGGTGGGCGGCCACATCATGGCAGTAGACGATGCCGTACTTGTCCAGCACCGCGGGCGGCATCACCAGGTCGCCACTGAACAGCACATCGCGCACGAGGTAGCCGGTCTGCCCGGCGGAGTGCCCAGGGAGCGGAACCGCTTCCAGGGCCACACCGGCGATGCTCAGCGGCCCTGGCGTCACGATGTGGTCCACCGGCGAGGCGGGCGCCAGCAGAAAGCGGCCCTGGAGGGCGGCAATCGGCGCCGCCCCGGCGAAGAGACCGGTCGCTTCCAGCCGCGGGTAGCGGATGGCCGCCTCTTCGTAGGCCGGGGCGTAGACCGGGACGCCGGTCTTTTCGACCAGGAAGGCATTGCCGCCGAAGTGGTCGGCGTGGGCGTGAGTATTCAGAATGGCCGCGGGCCGCAGCCCGGCGGCGTCCAACGCCTTCAGGATCGCCTTCCCGGTATCGCGGGTCAGGCCCGTGTCGATCACAATGGCCCCGCGGTCATGTTCCGTGGGGATAATACCGATGTTTTGCGCTCCCGGCAGGTACAAGACCCCTGGAGCTATCTCTTCAAGATGGACAGCCATGCGTACTCCTTCCGGTTCAACGTCATATGACCCGCGCCCCGGCTCCGGCCCGCGGCGCCTGCGCCGGGCGGTCCCCGGCCTCTTTGTGCTGATTCTGGCGCTGCTGCTGGTGCCCGCTCCTGCCGGCGCGCAATATCCCTCGCCGCGTCCTGGCAACGAACCCGCCCTGGCCCGCTATCAGGGCCAGGTCACGCGCATCGCGCCGGGCAAGAAGCGCATCGCGCTGACCTTTGACGGCGATGCCTTTGGCGGGCGCACCGGCGAGATCATCGACGACCTATATCGTTACCATGCACGGGCCACCTTCTTCCTCACCGGGAAATATATGGAGACGTATCCTACCAGATCGCGCGGGCTTGTCAACTCCGGGCAGGAGGTCGCCTCGCACGGCTACAAGCACCTCGACTACCGTGACCTGAGCGACGGCGCTATCGCCCGCCAGCTCGCCGC
>JAICKM010000581.1 GCA_025927935.1 Chloroflexia bacterium
CCAGCGTGACCAGACCGGTGAGGCGCAGGGCCGTGAGGCGCTCCGGCGCGTTCAGCAGCGAGGCCAGCGCCGTCACGCCGAGATACGGCGCCAGCCAGAGCAGCGCGCACCCGCGCGGGCGCCACCCGCTGCCCAGCGCGTAGACGACGAAAGCGACCAGCAGAGCCAGAATTGCCAGGTGCTCCAGCTTCGCGTGCAACCCGACCACGGTGATCGTATAGCGGTTGAGGGTTGCCGCCGCGCCCAGCGTGCCGAAGGCCACCAGGCGCCAGGGTCCTGCCCGCCACCGGGGCAGGACCACCGGGCGCGCAATGCCCCTGCCGGGTGCGGTGGGCGGTGCCTCCCCCAATTCCATCTGTCGCGTTCCTCCAACGCCGGTTCCGATTGGGCTCTATTACGCCCGGAGGCATCCTAATCAGGGGCCGCCGGCCAGGGTGTAGACGGTGTAGCTGCCGGATGTGCCCTGGCGCGTGAGCGTGTAATGGGTGCGCAACCAATCCCAGCGGGCGGCCAGGGGCGTGCCCGCCCACTGCGCTGCCAGGTTGGCCTCCGGCACGACCACCAGGCGCGGTCCCGGCACGGTCAGGAACTCCGCGATCTCCGGTGTGTCGGCATTGTAGAGTTCCAGCACCGGCCAGCCGGTATAGTGGTACAGGGCGGCGGTCGCGCCAAAGCACACCAGGCGCGGGGCCACCGGCCCAACGGGACCCACCGCCGCCCGCGCGAGTGCAATCACCCCCTGCTCCTCGGTTTTGCTTGCCGCGTGGAACGCCACCCAGTCGCGCACGGAGCGCGCGGTTTGCAGCGCCCCGCCCGCCATCCCCAGCAGCACCACGCCTGCCAGCGCACCGGCCACCATCCCACGGGCCACACGCGGGCGCCGGAACGCGGCCCACACCCAGCCCACCGCCACGGACCCGCCGATACCAACCAGCGCCGCAAGCGCGGGCAGATAGGCCAGCACAAACCGGTGGGCTTCGTAAGGGCTGCCGCTGAAAAACAGCGCGGGCACGAGCCACCACGTGAGCAGCAGCCCAACCACCGCCCGGCGGCGCTCTCGCAGCAGCACACCCAGGCCCAGGATCGCCGCCGGCAGACTGAGGATCGACAAGAAGCCCGCCGGGGCATCGATCAGCGGGCTGAGCAGATAGAAGACGATGGGCGGCTGCGGGAAAGTCGCCACGCCGTCGGCGCTGGTCAGCGTGCGGCTGAAGAGGTTGCCCAGCCGCCAGTCGGACAGCCAAATGCCGTAACCGATGCCACCGGGGTGGGTCAGCGAATAGACCAACTCGGGCAACAGCGCGACGGCAAAGCCCATTCCGGCCAGGAGCAAACCGCGCCAGGGGAGCGATCGGAGAGTGCGCCGCCCGCCGTGCGGGTACGCACGCAGCACCAGATACACCAGCAAGGCTACGCCGAGCAGGACCGATCCATAGCGCACCAGCACCGCCAGGCCGAGCGCCACGCCGGTCGCCACCGCCCAGCCGGGACGCGACCCGACGCCGGGAGACTCCCCACCGCCGGGGGGCGGCCAGGCGCGCAACGCGCAGTAGACGGCCAGCAGGCTCCAGAACAGGGCCGGCACATCGGCCATCAGCGAGAGGCCCATGCGCGCATAGGTGCCGGTCAGCACCAGTGCGCCGCCGCCGATGAGGCCGGCGATCACTTGCCGGCTGCCGGGCGCCTCGCGCCGGATCTCGCCAATAATCAGGTAGAGCAGTGCGGGGGCAAGCCAGGCCAGCAGCAGCGTGAGCGCCCGCCCCCCTGCGACATCCCCGCTCAGCAGGTAGCCGAGGATGAGTTGCAGGTGGTAGCCGAGCGGCCAGCGTAAGGCGTGCGCGTCGAACAGCGCGCCGGGCGCGGGCGGCTGCCCGCTGATCTCGCGCCATAGCGCCAGGGCCTGGTAATAGTACGCATAGGCGTCCTGCCCGTACAGGCCGTCGTAGGGGAAGCGAATCAGGAGGTAGGCAAACAGCGCCGCGCAGGCGGCGAGCAGCCCCGCCATCGCAGCCAGGGTGCGCATGGCGGGATGATACGCCAGTTCCGCCCGCCGGTCAAGCAACGTCCTTTGACATCCAGGGCTTATGCAATCTAGGAACAGCGGAAGCGCGCAGACAAAAGCAGGCTCCTCTTGTAACATGGCGGGTAGTGAACAGAGCTTGAGCCGACAAGGACCAATGTCAGATGCAGCTGTGACGGCCAGACAGGTACAGCGCCTTGGTGTCCAACCGGTCGAAACCGGCGCACCCTCTAGACGACCGACCCTACTGGTTCATCACCCGACCACCCTGCTGCCGGTAGATCTCGCTCCCCCTGGGTATTAAGGCGACGGCAGTGGGGCAAGGGGCCAGCATGTCGCACACGTCGCAGTACCAGACGTGGTCTGTGTACTCGGTGAGCGCTGGGAGGAGCGCGCGTGGGCGCGTAGCTGCTGGTCAGGGAGACGGATGCGGTTCGAGGACGGACCGCTGACAACGTGGTATTATGAGTGTAGTATACGCTACCTCGGCTGAGCGGGGTGCTTGCCCGCCCACTCAGCCGCTATCTGGGAAGGGGGTAAAGGCTATGAAGCGGGCTGATCACAAGGCCGGCTCGGCGCACAATCGCATCGCGGTCACGGTCAACTACGTCATCAACATCCTTCTGTTCCCTGTCACGTTGATCGGCTACGTGATCTGGGTTGGCAAGATCGCCTTCACTGGGCGGCGGTCGGGGGTCTCGACAACCGCGCAAGCGCCGCTGGCGGGACGCTGGAGTATGCACGCTCTCGGTACCAGGGAAGATGAGCCATCGTATCAACTGCTGATGCTACTGCCGAGCATCTCTCCCTTGGCCGTACATCTGACATCCGCCGCTACGCTGCTTGCTCACCGTCTGACAGGCTACGTGCCCAGGGCTTTCAGGTATCCTTTCGAGGGGGACATTCCCCGCCAATACGAGGCCGCCGCGCGCATGGCGTTTTTCGACGCGGCGGTAGATCGTTACCTGCCCAACCTGGCCCAGTTTGTCATCCTTGGCGCAGGCTTCGACACCCGCGCATTGCGGCTGCCTAAGGACCGGCGGGTCCGATGCTTCGAGGTCGATACCCCAAAGACACAGGCGATCAAGCGCCGGATGCTCGCGCAGACCGCCCTCGACGCGACCCGGATCACGTTTGTCCCCACCAGCTTCGAGAAGGAAGACTGGTTCACCCGACTCGTGGGGGCGGGGTTCGATCCGAGCAAACCGGCGCTCTTTCTTTGGGAGGGCGTGGTGATGTATCTGGACCGGGCAGCGGTGGAGGACACGCTGCGCAAGATTGGAAGCTGCGCTGCGGGCAGTGTTGTTGCGTTCGACTACTTCACCACCGAGGTTCTCTCCTCACAGGAGCTGTATTGGCGTTTCGCAAGAATGAGTACCAGAGCAGCGGGCGAGCCCCTGAAATTCGGGGTCGAAAGCCGGCCGCCGGCAAGGGAGCGCCTGGCCGAACTCCTCCAGCCATGCGGACTCGCACTTGTGGAGCAACACATTCTCGGGAAAGAGGTGGGAAAGGAGCGCGCATGGGGGGGCTTCGCTCTTGCAATCGTGCGCTGAACGACCAACTCTGGGCAGGGCAGGTGGGGCGAGCCAGGGGCAGGGAGGAGGCCCTTGAGTATGCGCTGAGGCAACGCCCAGAGTGCCGCAGATCATTGGCGTAGGAGCCTGCATTCCCCATCAATTCACCTTCAACCGCACCCTGCGCCGCCTGGATCCCGCCGCGCTCGCCGCCGCCTTGCATACCTAGGCGGGGCCGGCGGTGGTGAGCCTCTTGCGGGATGCGGTGGTGAGTTTGGTGCAGCAGGCCGGATCTCCGCGGATCGCGGCGCGCTTGCGCTATTACAGTCGCCACCAGAGGAAGCTTTGCGTCTGCTCAGCCTCCCCATTTCCTAGAATGCATAAGCCCTGCTTTGACATCCGTTCATGAGCGCCGGTAATGCACCGCGAAGAATACGACTAATATAGCTGACCTTCGCGTTGTTCGTTCCTTCGCGGTGCAGTGATGCACGGATGTCAGATGTCCTACACCCGCGCATCACATCCAGTAGTCCGCACCCACCGGATTGGGTCAGAGGGGGTTATGCACCGGGCTTAATCTTCGCGGAAATCCGGATGGGAGACCGGCAGACGGCGCACCCGGCCACGCGGCACAAAGTCGGACGCCAGCATACGGTGGAAGAGAGCTTCGTAGGCGTCCGTCACCTGCTCCCACGAGAACGTCGCCCGCGCCCGCTCCGCTGCCCGCGCCCGCGCCTCCCCCACTTCCTCCGGCGCGTCCACCAACCGTTGCAGCACCGCCCGCAGGTTCTCCACCGGCGCGTCGGTCCCGTAGCTGTACCCCGCCTCCCCCATCGTCTCCTCGTTCTCCGCCGTCCCCGCCGCCACCACGCAGTTCCCGAACCCCATCGCCTCCACCAGCGCCGGGTGCGTCCCCCCCACGTTCGACGGCTCCACGAACAGGTAGGCGTGCGAACTTAGCTCCCGATACGCCGCCCCAAACTGGTAGCCCGTGAAAATCACGTTCGGCCCCCCCAGCGCCTTCAACTGCCCGATGTACTCGTCCGCATACGGCGCATGCCCCACGATCACGCACTTCTTGGCCGTATGTAGCTGCTGGTACGCCCGGATGAGCGTGTC
>JAICKM010000653.1 GCA_025927935.1 Chloroflexia bacterium
GACAGTGCCCATCGAGATCGCCGCGGTCAGCTTGTAGAACTCATCGACGCGCGAGGCGCCCCGGCTGAGCCGGTAGAGACCGCTCATGTTGAAGGCCAGCAGCAGGCAGAGCAGCGTGGTGCCGAGCATGAGCGAGTAGGTCTCGACGGAGGGCGAGGTATAATCCGGCGCAATGTCCGTCTCGAAGCGCAGCTTATAGGCCAGCACCAGCGCACTCAACAGGGCCACCATATCGATCATCGTCTGGGTGGCGATGAGGATGAGCGGGCTTTTACGCATATTCTGCGCAGCCTGCATAGGCTCCGGTAGGGACTCGACCACCGACGTGTCCGGCGGCGGCACCCGTGTGGGAGTGCGCCGCGCGGGCGCCACTTCTACCGGCGGCGCCGCCATCCGTGTTTTCGTATGTGCTGGTTCCGCGACGGCCAATCCGCCGCTGTGCTTTCCGTTGAACCGTTCCTGGCGGTGCAACTGGTACTTCCCGTTGCTCATAGTTACGATCCTGCTTTATGCCCGATTTAGCTTACGCGCTTCTGTTCGGCCGGACGGGTTGCGTTGAGCGCCAGCGCGAGCGCTCCCCGCAGAGTAATACCCAGCCGCACCATTATATTGATCAGGCTATTGTATTGATCCGCATAATGTTTCGTATAAAAGATATGCATCGCGCGATAGAACTCGCGGATCGACCGCGTGCTGCGTTTCCGGCTGCTGGCGCCCTTGATGTGGAGCACGGTCACCGCCGGATTGTAGAAGACCTGCCAACCCCGCGCTTTGATGCGGTAGGCCAGGTCCAGGTCTTCGCCATACATAAAGAAGCGCTCGTCAAACAGCCCGGCCTGGCCCAGCGCCGGGCTGCGCACCAGCATAAACGCACCCATCACCGAGTCCACCTCGGCCAGTTCATCCTCGCGCAGATGCGTTAGGTTGTACCGCGCGATCAAGGGATGGCGCGGCAAGAGGCGCGAGAGGCCGGTGAGCTTGAACAGCGAGTTGAGCGGCGTGGGGAAAGCGCGCCGGCACGCCAGGTCCAGCGTGCCGTCGGGCTTCTCCATGCGCGGGCCAACGACGCCGGCTTGCGGCGTGCGTTCCAAGAAGTCGACCATGACTTCAAGCGCATTGGGCGGCAGCACCGTGTCCGGGTTGAGGAAGAGGATGTAGTCGGCGCTGAAGCGGATGCCTGCGTCGCCCTGCTCCGGGATCTCGCTTGCCGGCTGCTGCACGGGCGCGGGACACGGCGGCACGGCAAGCGCACGCAGCGCGATGTTGTTGGCGTAGCCGAAGCCGCCGTTGCGCGCGCTCTCCAGCAGTGTCACCTGCGGATAATGGGTGCGGACCAGCTCTGCGCTGCCGTCGGTGCTGTTGTTATCGACCAGGATAACGCGGAACGGATAACGACAACGGCTGGCAAACACCGAATCTAAACAGCCCGTCAGTAGTTCGCGAGTATTGTAATTGACAATCACGAGAGCCAGGCTAGGCATAGGGCGATTATACCAGAATTTCTAATGATAGGTGATGGGTTAATAGCGGCCTGTAAGGACCAGAAGATGCGTGTATCTGGCAGAACACGCACGCTTTCTCCTCAAGTCCGGCAAGATCAGGGCCAGGGCACCCGCGGAGCGGTGGCCGCCGCCCAGGTCTCAATTCCGTCAATAATAGAACGAGCTACCATACGCAAGGTCGCATGGTACTACCGTGTAATTCTACCAACTGTAGTGGGGAAGTTCCTCAGCCTCTCGGCGGAGAGCGCGGGGGGACTTTCACCGTGCCGAACACGGAGTGGGGGTGGCGCGAATGCCACCCCCGCGTGGAGCATACTGCCGGCGCCGCCGTCAGCGCGCGCTGCCGAGCGCGATTTTATGCAAGCCGTCGTCGGTGGCGGCATAGAGCACCACCTGATCGCCGCCCGTGCCTTGCTCGCGAGTGACAAACAGGTTGTGAATCGCCGCGCCGCCCAGATCGCCGCCGAAGCGGGTCCAGACCTGGCCGAAGTCTTTGCTGCTGAAAACCCCGGCGGCCGGTTGGCTCTCGGTGCCGAAGCTTCCGGTGTAGATCTCGACCACGGCGCCTACATTGCTATACTGCGCCGCCAGGCCCGAAAGCTGGTAGGCGCCCTGTGAGCCGGCGGCCGTGTTGTGCGCGGCATCCAGCCCGGTCACGTCGGGCGTCCAGGTTTGCCCGCTGTCATTGGTGATCAGCATACCGTTCTGCGAAAGTGCCCAGGCGCGGGACGGCTTCTGATCGTCGACCAGAATATCGCTCAGCCCGCTATAATCGGTATCGGAGCCGGTCCACGTCTTGCCGTCGTCGGTGCTGACCCGGATGCGGCTCGTGCCGCCTTCGCTCACGTAGACCGCATAGATCATGCTTCCGTTCGACGAGGGCACGCGGACCTCGTCGCCGACGAAATTCTTGAGCCGCGCCTGTCCCGCGTCGGTGAGCGGCGTCCAGGTCTGGCCCCCGTCGGTGCTACGCACCACGCCGTCGCAGGACATAGCCGTCAGGCGCTCAGGATTCTGCGAGTCGATCTGGATCGATGCGGGCGCTTCCTTCAGCGCAGTCCAGTCCAGGCCGCCGTCGTCGCTGCGGAACTGGCCGCCCGGCGGCCCGCCGTAGCAGTTGGCCCCGCTGCCGGCGTAGATGGTTTGCGGCTTGCTCGCGCTGACGTGGATTTCATCCACGGTCGCCGAGTTGCCCAGGCTGAGTTGGGTCCAGGTGCTGCCGTTGTCATCCGAGCGATACATGCCGGTGCCGCCCGCATAGACCGGGCTGCCCGCCTTGCCGCTGCCGCCCACCGCAAACAACTCCTGGCCGGTGAGGCCCACCAACTGCCAGGTCAGGCCGGGCGTGGTGTTGCCGGTGCGCCGGGCGGTCGGCGCGGCGACCGGCGTGGCGCTGGGCAGCGGGGTGGCGGTGGGCGGTAGCGCGGTGTTCGTCGGTCCGCTCGGCACGGTGCCGGTCACGGCGCCGGTGACGCCGCCCACGGGCGTGGGGGTCGGCCCGGCGGGCGATCCGCCGAAGTCACAGGCGGTGAGCAGGGCCACCCCACACGCGAGGGTGGCCGCGAAGGCCCCGATGGGCCTGAACGATTTGCCGGCTCGTATGCTCATCGCAACTTTCCTCCCTGACGATTGCTGAGTGCTGAGTAGAGATCAGGAACACCAGATGTAAGCAAAAAAGGTGATGGGTTTTCAGCTACTCGTGTTACGAATTCGTATTTTCCGAGTACTCGCGTCACTTGCTGAATACTCAGCGCTCAGCACTCAGCACTCGCTAAAATCCCGCTTCGCCGATGGCGGCGCGCAGGGCCTGGGCCGACTTGCCCATAGCGTCCTGCTCGGCGGGCGTCAACTGCGGCGCGGCAGTGCCCAGAACCCCCGCGCGGCCCACCACCGCCGGCAGGCTGATGAACACGTCCTGCATGCCGAACGGTCCGTTCACCAGGGTGGACACAGGCAGCACGGCATGTTCGTCACGCAGGATCGCCTTGACCAGCGTCATCACACAGACACCGATGCCGTAGAAGGTCGCACCCTTGCGCGCGATGACATCCGCGCCGCCCTTCTTCACCCGCCCGGCGATATCGGCCTCGACTTCCGCGCTCCAGGGAATCCCCGCCGCCTGGCAGAACTCGGCCACCGGCAGGCCGCCGACACGCACCTGGCTCCAGGTGGTCACCTGCGACTCGCCGTGCTCGCCCAGCGTGTAGCCCTCGACGCTGCTCGGAGCGACGTTGCAGTGCTCGCCGACCATGTAGCGCAGGCGGGCCGTCTCCAGCAGGGTGCCCGTGGCGATAATCTGCTGGGCCGGGAAATCGGCCAGTTTATAGGCGGCGTAGGCCATCACATCGACCGGGTTGGCGACCATGACGATCACCGCATCTTTGCGGTGGTCCTTGATGCCATCCATGACGCCGCGCATGATCCCGGCATTGCGCTGCAACAGGTCCATGCGCGTCTCGCCCGGCTTGCGCGCGGTGCCCGCTGTGATTACCACCACATCCACATCGGCGCAGGCCGAGTAATCGGCGGTGCGCACCGTGGTCGGCGGCAAGAACGCTACGCCGTGCGAGATGTCCATCGCCTCGCCCTCGGC
>JAICKM010000255.1 GCA_025927935.1 Chloroflexia bacterium
GCAGCATCTCCAGGGCGAGATAGTCGTAGAGCGCCGTGAGGTCGGCGGGCTCCGGGACGGCGAGGCGGGTGAGCACCCAGTTTTCCTCGGCATCGAGCCAGAGCAGGTCGGCCATTTGCTCCGGGTCGAGGCCCAGGTCGGCGCCGAAGGCGGCCAGCAGGTCGGCGCGGTCGGCTTCGGCGGCAAAGCCGGGGCGGGGCGCGGTGTTCAGGAAGCGGAAGAGATTGGCGCGCAGGGCCGGCGCCGTGCCGAGCCGCTTTTCGTGCAGGCCCTCGGCGAGCACGGCCGGCACCACATCGGCGAACTCGAGGCGGCGATAGCGGTAATAGCGAGCGAAGGCGGCGACGAGGCCGCGGGCCAGTTTCGGGTCGCCGAACAGCGCGATCAGGGCCTCGGTGTCGAAGGCGAGGCGGCGCTGGCCGACCATCGTCTCAAAGTAGCGAATGGCGATGGCGAGCTGTGCGCGCACCTCGCGCCCCCGCGCCGCCGGCCCGCCGCCCAACTGGTGCGGGTAGATGTAGGTGCGCCCGTCGCCCGCCGAGCGGCGGACTGTCTTCTTCAGATTCTGGCGGTTAAAGCTCGCGGTCATCGCGCTCCTCCTCTATGCCACTTCCAGGTATATTTATATCACTCTGAGCGCAGCGAAGAGTCTCGTCTTGTGGACAATAAGACGGAGATTCTTCGCTCCGCTCAGAATGACAAATCCGGTGTGACGGATTACTTTGCCGGGGGTTCAGGCGGCGGGGGCCACGGCTGCCGGAGTCTCCGGCGTTTCCGCCGGCGCGGCGGGCGCCGGGTCCAGGTCTTCCTTGGGCCGGCGGCGGCGCGACGACCGTTCTTCTGAGGTCCCGCGCGTGATGATCTCGTAGAGCACGGCCTCGCCCGGCTTGGGGCGCAACACGCGGCCCAGGCGCTGAATATATTCGCGCGGCGTGCTGCTGCCGCTGACGACAATCGCCACATTGGCATCGGGCACGTCCACGCCCTCGTTGAGCACGCGCCCCGTCACCAGCTTGGTGTAGGCGCCACTGCGGAAGGCGGCCAGGGTGGCCTTGCGCTCCTCGGCGGCGGTGCGATAGGTGATCGACGGCAGCAACAGGCGCTTGCTGATCGAGTCGACCAGCACATTGAACTCGGAGAAGATAATGACCTTATCGCCCGCGTGTTTGCGCAGCAGTTCTTCCACCGCCTGGATCTTGGACTCGGCGTTCAGGGCCAGCATGCGCGCCTTGCGCTGCGCGGCGAGCGCCTGCCGGGCGGCGGGGTCGAACCCGCTGCGCCGGATCAGCGCCTCGAACATGCCCGCGCCATAGGCCGCGCCCAGGTCGGCGCGGTGCGTCGCAAGGTACCAGCGGTACTCGGCCGTAAGGGCGTCGTAGCGTGCCTGCTCCTCGCCGGTCAGGTTGACGAAGATGCGGCGCTCGCGGTAAGCCGCGATGTGCTTGTCGCGCGACAGCGCCTTCGGCCCCTGGCGATAGACTTCCTGGCCAATCAGGGTGAACAGGTCTTCGTGCAGACCATCCGAGCGCTCCGGAGTGGCGCTCAAGCCCAGGCGCAACGGCGCGGGCGAGCGCTCGGCGATGCGCCGGTAGGCGTTGGCCGGGAGGTGGTGGGCCTCGTCGAAGATGAGCAAACCCCAGGTGTCGAGTTTGCGGCGAGGCATCGAGGCCGAGTCGTACGTGATGACGGTGATCGGGCGGGACTGGCGCACCCCGCCGCCGATCATGCCGACCATCTCCTCCGGCAAGCCGAGTTTATGGACCAGCGAGTCGCGCCATTGCTGCAACAGTTCGATGGTCGGCACCACGACCAGGGTGCGCAGGCCGGCGTGGGCCACGGCCATGAGCGCGAGCACCGTCTTGCCGGCGCCCGTGGGCAGGACGACCATGCCGCGCCCGTCGTTGGCAATCCAGGCTTGCAAAGCGGCGCGCTGGTAGGCGCGCGGCTCCAGACTCAGCGCCGGAGCCGCGGCCAAGGCAAAGCGCTCCCGCGCCATCTCGAAGGGATCGGGCGGCGGCGGGAGCGGCTCCGGCTCGGCGCCTTCGGGCACTTCGCCCTCGTCCGGCGCATCCAGGTCGGTGAACGCGGCCAGGATGTCGTCGTCGCCCAGATCCAGGTCGAAGCCGGGCAGCGGAACGAGCCAGGCTTCCGCCGACGAGGTGGCTTTACGGGCGCGGCGCGCCATATCAGGCCGCCTTCGGCAGATCGGCCGCGGGCATCTCGACCACCGCGGGGCGATCGGCGGCTGCCCAGCGCGCTTCGCGCCGGGGTCCAAAGCCATGCACCTTGCGGATCTCCCCCGCGCCGGCGGCGGCGGCCAGCGCCTTGGGCGAGTTGATGCCCAACTCGTTATAGAGCCGCAGCGCCGTCTTGGGGCCTATGCCGGGCACGGTCATGAGCCGCACGACGGGCAGCGGCAACTCGGCCAGCAACTCGTCGTAGAAGTTCATGTGGTTCTCGCCGAATAGTTCGCGCAGCTTGCGCGTCAGGCGCGTGCCGAAGTGCAGCCCGCGCATCGCCTCGTCGTTGGCGACCACGCGCGGCGCCAAGTCGCCCAACTGGAGCATGACCCGTGCGGCGTTGCGGTAGGCCGCCACCCGGTACTGGTTGGCCCCGGCCATCTCCAGCATGGTGGCGCAATTGAACAGGATCTCGGCCGCTTCCTGGGAAGTCATTGCCATCGGTGTGCCTCTTTCTCTCATCACAGACTGATATACATCTCTACAGGGACTTTGCTACGTGCTCCAAACAAGACCGCGCAGGCAGCGAACCCGGTCTTTTTAGAACTTCCGTTCTAAATAATTATACCATCCTTATAGGGATTTGTCCAGTAAAACGGAAATATGTAGCCCTAGTCGGGCCGGGCGAGGAGTGAATCACGAATGAGCCAGGCAACCACCAACCGCGTGATCTGGGGGCTTGTGGGAGTGTTATTCGCGCTGGCGCTGGCCGCCTTCGTGCTGGATTGGGGCAGCGCGGTGGTGCGCATCCTCGGCGTGCTGGTGGTGATGCTGGTGTTGTACCAGGTCTTGAAGCGGCGGGGCAACACGGCGAGGTAAGGACGCGCCGCAGTGTGGTCCCGCCAACGCGGGAGACACCCGGCACCCACCCGGCGCCGGCACAAAAAGAGACCCGGCCTCCGCGGAGGCCGGGTCTTTGCCGTTGGCGTGATTAGCGATTGCCCGCGGCGGCGAGGCCCAGGAAGGCCAGCCCCACGGTGAAGAACGCGCACAGCGCCAGCACCACGAAGATGGCGAACAAGATGCCCACCACGGTCAGAGCTTTCGTGCTGTCCATGCGATGGGTCGGCTGGAGCGCGAGGTATGTCAGATACAGCGAGTACAGCCACGCGAAGATACCGATAAACCCACCGATGATCGGGATGTTGGTCAGGACCAGGATCGGCGCCCAGAAGGTCGACATGACCCAGGACTGCTCCATGTAGCTGCCATTCCCGCCGAGCATCTTCGCGATCAGGTAGATCACGCCCTGGCCCACGAAGAAGCCGATAGGCGTCCCGATCAGGGAGCCGATAAAGCCGGTTCCGTTGCCGGAGATAAACCCACCGATCAGCCCCAGCACCGCCGCAATGACCGTCGCCAAGCCGACGCTCATGATCAAGCGGTTTTGCGAAGTACGCGGCACTTCGGCAGCGAAAGTCTGGACACTCGGCTTGGTGATGGCCGCAATCCACGAATTCACTACGTCCTGGAGACCGGCTTGTGAGAACGCGGGTTCGGCCGGCCCGCCCGATGCAACACCCGGTCCACCCGGAGAATACGACATGTGCCTAAGCTCCTTTCAGAATGCAAACAATATCAGCCGCCACCTGGCAGCGCGAGTATCCTACCATAAGCTCCCCGCGCTGTCAACACCATTAGGTACGGAAATTGCTATTGCAACGTTACAAAATATCTGGCGCTGCGGCCGGCGCCCCTGGAGGAACGAGGAACAAGGATCGTCATGGATTCCAATACGCCCAATCCGCTCAAGCCGGCCACACCCCAGGAAGCCCGCCAGGATATCCGCACGCACCAGCGCGGGCTGTTCCGGGGGCAATTCGTCATCGGCCTGGGGCTGATTCTCCTTGTGCTCTTCGGCGCCGTCACCGCGGCGGTGCTCTTTTTGGACCCCCTCTCCCTCGATGTGCCCATTACTCGCGAAGTCCAGGAGTTGCAATTCGGGCCGGCCGATGCGCTGCTGGTGGCCGTGAGTGCGCCCGGCTTCGCGCCCTGGAACTTCATATTCCCCGCCGTCCTGGCGCTCGGCATCGCCCTAACCAAGCGGATCGCCGAAGCCGGCTTCCTGCTGCTGGCCTCCCTTGCTACAATGCTCGAAGAGGTCGTGAAGTTTCTCGTTCATCGCGCCCGCCCCAGCGCCGATCTGGTGCAGGTATTCCAGCACCTCAGTAGCTACAGCTTTCCCAGCGGCCATGTGACGCAATACACGCTGGTGTTCGGCTTCTGCTTCTATCTGGCCTTCACGTTGATGAAAAAGGGACCGCTACGCACGCTATGCCTGGTGCTGACCGGGGCGATGGTGGTGCTGGTCGGGCCATCGCGGATCTGGATGGGCCAGCACTGGGCCAGCGATGTGCTGGGCGGTTATACGCTGGGCTTCGGTCTGCTGCTGCTGGTCATCTGGGCCTATCGCACCTGGGAGGCGCGCCAGGTCCAACACCAGGCGGAAAACTTGCCCTCTGCGGATCAACCTGCTATAATGAGGCCGACCACGCAGAAGTGACGTCTGCGCTTGTCCAGCCATCTATCGCCAGGAGACCTCGGTGTTCCCGCCCCAGGCGCTTCGACCACCTTACCCGCCTATGCTCATCATCCGTCGCGCGCTCTATCTTGTACTGGCACTGACCGTTCTGGCTCTTTCGGGGCCGGTCGCGCTGGCCGCCCCACCCGCGCAAACCGCGCCGCCTACGCCCGCGCAGACCGACCTGCCCAAGGTCACGGCCCGCGCCGCCATCGTCGTCGAATATCCGTCCGGGCGCATCTTATACGCCAAGAACCCCCATCAACGCCTGCCCATGGCGAGCACCACCAAGACCATGACCGCCTTGCTGGCGCTGCAACGGGTCTCGCTCACCGATGTGGTCACGGCCACGGCCGGCGACCTGGTCGGCGAGTCGAGCATGGGCCTGGTGGAAGGCGAAGAGCGCACGGTGGGCGACCTGATGTATGGTCTGCTGCTGCCGTCGGGCAACGACGCCGCCGAAGCGCTGGCCCGCCATGTCGGCGAGGGCTTGAAGGAGCCGGCGGACGCGGGGCCGGTCGGGCGCTTCGTGGCGCTGATGAACCAGCAGGCGCAGCAAATGGGCTTGGCCGATACGCACTTCATGAACCCGCACGGCCTGGACGCGGCGAACCACTACAGCAGTGTCTACGATCTGGCAAGCATCGCCTGGTACGATCTGCATAATCCCACGTTCAACGACATCGTTCACCAGGTGTATCATACGGTGCCGGGCCACCCGCTGAAGAACACCAACGAACTGCTGAGCAGCTACGACGGCGCCGATGGGGTCAAGACCGGCCTGACCGACAACGCAGGCAACTGCCTGGTGGCCTCGGCCACGCGCGACGGCCGCCGGCTGATTTCCGTGGTGCTGCACTCGTCGCCGTTTGCCGTGCCGGATACGACGGCGCTGCTCGACTACGGCTTCGCCCAGCCGCCCGCGCCCGACACCGCGGATACGCTCACGGTGGCCCGGCGCGCGCAACTCCTGTGGTACCTGGCCGATGCGGTGCCGACAGCCTTGCCCACGCCGCGGCCCACCGCGACCCCGGCGCCGGCAATCGACGGGCTGCTGTCGGGCTTGCTGGGCGCTGCCGCGGCGCCCAAGCCGTCCGGCGCCACCGGGGCTGTGTCCGCGGCGAGCCGATCCGGGACACCCGCGCCCGATCCCACGCCCTGGATTGTGTCGCTTGTGGCGCTGGCTCTGGGCGCGCTCCTGCTGGTCGGTTTCACCCGGCGCCGTGGGCGTCCCGCGGTGGTGGCCTTACCGGCCACCGGCCCGGCAGTCGCCAACCCCACCGTGGCCCAGGCAGCCACTACAGCCGGCCCCGCGGTCGCGAAGGCGGCCAATCCCGGTAAAACCTCGCCCAAGCCGCCACCCGCGCCGCCGCGCCGGGTGAATCTGCTGGACCCGGATAACCCCACCGCCCGCGCTCAACGCGCCATCGCCCTGGCCTATCGCGGGCAGGAAGGCTCCAGCCTGGCCGAGTTCCTGATGGTCGTCAAACAGAACCCCGAATTCGAGTTCGGCACCCTGGACGGCTTTTATGATATGCCGGCGGCCGGGTATCTTGCCCTGGCGCGGGCGTATGTCGAGAACGACCGCCGCCGCTATGCCGACGCCTTGCTGAAAATGGCGCGGGAGACCTATCCCGACGACAAAGCTCTGGAGCGGCTGGCCGCGGAACTCGACGAAACCGCACCCGAAGCGCCATCCGCCGATCCCGTCTGACCTCCGCGTACTCCTGATCGGTGCGCCGTCTCGTGCTGTGAGGATCTGCCATGAGATCAGCGTTCTTGCGCCTGGCGGTCGCTCTGCTACCGGGTCTGGCCGCTTTCCTTGTCACGCTCGCCCCGCCGGCGGCTGTGGGCGCTCCCCCGCCTAATCCGCCGGAAAACACCTGCACCGCGCAGTTTAGCGATGTGCCGCCCGGCGCGTACTTCTACGATCCGGTGCTGTGGCTGGCCTGTCGGGGCGCCGTCAGCGGCTACAGCGACGGCACTTTCCGCCCCGGCAACCCGACGACCCGCGCCCAACTAACCAAAATCGTCGTGCTGGCCTACGGCTGGCCGCTGCTGACCCCGGCTCAGGGTCATTTCACGGACGTGCCGCCGGCCTCGCCCTTCTACGCAACCATCGAGACGGCTTACGCCCGCGGCATTATCGGTGGCTATGCGGATGGCAGCTTCCGCCCCGGCAACGACGTGACCCGCGCCCAGCTCAGCAAGATCATCACGCTGGCCGCCGGGTGGACCTTGCTCAACCCGACCCTGGGCCATTTCAGCGACGTGCCGCCTGGTTCGCCTTTCTACCAGGTCGTAGAGACGGCCTACGTGCACGGCATCATCAGCGGCTATGCAGACAGCACCTTCCGGCCCGGCAACCCGGCCACGCGCGCCCAGATCGCCAAGATTGTCTACCTGACGCTGCAATCCGGCTGCGCCATGTTTCCATCCAACAACATCTGGAACCGCGACATCTCCACCCTGCCGGTGCATCCCTTGTCGGCTACGTATATCGCCAGTATTGGCTTGAGCGGCCACCTGCACCCGGATTTCGGCTCCGGCACGTACCAGGGCGCACCCATTGGCATCCCGTGGCTGGCCGTGGCCGGGAGCGAGCCGCTGGTCCCCGTCAGCTTCGAAAAACCGGCCGAGAGCGACCCCGGCCCCTACCCCATCCCGCTCACCGCGCCCATCGAAGGCGGCCCGGCGAGCAGCGGCGACCGCCATGTGCTGGTCGTGGACCAGGGCGGCGGATGCAGCCTCAACGAGTTGTACCTGGCCTACCCGCAGGGCAACGGAAGCTGGCAGGCGTATTCGGGCGCGCGCTGGGATCTGAGTTCCAACGCCCTACGCCCCGACGGCTGGACCTCCGCCGACGCCGCGGGCTTGCCCATCTTGCCGGGCCTGATCCGCTATGACGAAGTGGCGGCGGGCGCGATCCGCCACGCCATCCGCTTCACTGTCAGCCGCAGCCAGAACGGCCATCTCTGGCCCGCCCGTCACGACGCCGGGATTGCCGACCCATCCCTGCCGCCGATGGGCCTGCGCGTGCGGCTCAAAGCCAACTTCGACATCTCCGGCTACCCGCCCGCCGACCAGGTGATCCTGACGGCCATGAAGAAATATGGTATGTTCGTGGCCGATAACGGCAGCAACTGGTTCCTCTCCGGCACCCAGGACGAGCGCTGGGATAACGACGTGCTGCACGAGTTGAGCACGGTCGCGGGTTCCAACTTCGAGGCGGTGGACGAGTCCGGCCTGATGATCGATCCCAATTCGGGCGCGAGCCGGTAGGCGTGCCGATGAGCGCATGGACACGGGCGGTCCTGCTGGCCCCGCGCGCATTCGGGTTGCAGGAGAGCGCCCTGCCCGAACCGGGACCGGGGGAGATCCGGGTGCGCGTGCGCGGCTGCGGCATTTGCGGCTCGGATGTTCCCGTCTGGAACGGGTTCCCCTGGGCGCAATATCCTTATGAGCCGGGCGCGCCGGGCCACGAGATTTGCGGCTATACCGAGGCGGGCGACCTGGTCACGGCGGGCCTGGCGCCCGGCCAATACGTGACCGGCCTCGCCACCGGCGGCTACGGCAGCCATGTGCTTATGCACGCAACGGAAGTCTTGCCGGTGCCAGCCCCCTTGGCTGATCAGTTGGCGATTGCCGAGCCGATGGGCTGCGCCGTGAACGTGGTCGAGCGCGCCGCCATTGGCCCGGAGGATCGGGTGGTCGTGCTGGGCCTGGGCTTCATGGGCAGCCTGATCACGCAACTCGTCCGGCGGCGCGGGCCGCGCGCGCTGATCGCCGTGGCGCGCCCTGAGTCGTCGCGCACCCTGGCTGAAGCGGCAGGCGCGACGGCGTTCGTGGCCCTGGAGTCGCGCGAGCCGGTGGGTGCCGTCTGGGATCTGCTAGGCGATCCCATGGCCTCGGTGGTAATCGAGTGTACCGGCAAGCAGGAGACGCTGGACATCGCCACCAACCTGACCGGCACACGGGGCCGCCTAGTGATCGCCGGATATCATGCCGACGGCCCACGCACGATCAACATGCAACTCTGGAACTGGAAGGGGATCGACGTGATCAACGCCCACGAGCGCGATCCCCAGATCTATCTCGC
>JAICKM010000855.1 GCA_025927935.1 Chloroflexia bacterium
GCCGGGGACATCACGGTCGACGAACTGCTGGTGGACACCGCCGCCTACGAGATCGTCCGCGCACCGGAGCGGCTGGATGTGCTGGTGACGACCAATCTCTTCGGCGACATCCTGTCGGACGCGGCGAGCGCCTGGGGCGGCGGGCTGGGACTAGCCGCCTCGGCCAACATCGGCGCACAGACGGCCATCTTCGAGCCGGTGCACGGCTCCGCGCCCGACATCGCGGGCCGGGGCCGCGCCAACCCGCTGGCGGCCATCGGCGCCGCCGCCCTGCTGCTCGACTACCTGGGCGAGGGCGACCGCGCCGCCCGCGTTCGCGCCGCCGTCGATAGCGTCTTACGCAACGGCCCGCACACGCCGGACCTGGGCGGTACCGCGACGACGGCAGACATGACGGACGCTGTGATCCATCTGCTACACACCAAGCAACTAACCGGCGCATTGGCGCGCTGAGACAAAAGGAGAACGACCATGAGCACCTGTCCTGAATGCGAAGCCGCCCTGAGCATCCCCGCCGATGCGATGGAGGGCGAGATCGTGCCCTGCCCCGATTGCGGGGCGGAGTTGGAAGTGGTCAGCGTCGCCCCGGTGACGCTCGCCCTGGCCCCCGAAGTCCAGGAAGACTGGGGGGAGTGATCATGCGCCTCGCCGTCCTGTGTTCGCGCATCCGCGTCGAAGAGAAGCTCTTGCTGGCCGAACTGGAGCGGCGGGGCGTCGCCTACGACCGGATCGACGACAGCGAACTGATCCTGCGCCTCGACCGGCGTGCCTTCCCGTATGACACGGTGTTTGAGCGCTCGATCAGCTACGGGCGCTCGCTCTACGCGATCCAGACGCTGGAGAGCTGGGGCGTGTGCTGCCTGAACCGCGCCCAGGTGATCGCCACCTGCGGCGACAAGCTGCTGACCAGCCTGGCGTTGGAGCGCGACGGCATCCCGACCCCGCGCACCGCCGTAGCGTTTACCCCGGAGGCGGCGCTGGCCGCCATCGAGGAGATGGGCTACCCGGTGGTGATCAAGCCGGTGGTCGGCTCGTGGGGCCGCATGGTGGCCCGCGTGAACGACCGCGACGCGGCGGAAGCGGTGCTGGAAGACCGCGCGACGCTCGGCTCCTGGCAGCAGCAGGTGGTCTATATCCAGGAATATGTCGCCAAGCCGGGCCGCGACATCCGCGCCTTCGTTGTCGGCGACGAGCCGATCTGCGCGATCTACCGCACCAGCGAACATTGGATCACCAACACGGCGCGCGGCGGCCGGGCCTCGAACTGCCCCGTCTGCGGGCCTGTCGGCGAGACGGCGGTGCGGGCCGCCCGCGCCGTGGGTGGCGGCATCCTGGCGATTGATCTGGTCGAAGCGCCGGACGGCCGCTTGCAGGTGATCGAGGTCAACCATACGATGGAGTTCCGCAACAGCATCGACACCACCGGGGTCAACATCCCGGCACGCATGATCGACTATCTGCTGGCGCAGGGGGGGGCGGCCCGATGAAAGTCCGAGTATCCATCGCCGGAGGGTCCGGCTATGTGGGCGGTGAGCTATTGCGTCTGCTGCTGAGCCATCCGCACGTCGAGATCGGCCAGGTGACGGCGGAGCGGCGCGCCGGCGAGTTCGTCTACCACGCGCACCCTAACCTGCGCGGCCATACCGATCTGCGCTTTGCGCCCGCCGACGCGCTGGAGCCGTGTGATCTGCTGCTCCTGGCCCTGCCGCACGGCCACGCCGCCCGCGCCATCGACCGCCTGAGCGCCCTGGCCCCGCGCCTGCTCGATTGCTCCGCCGATTTTCGCCTGCCCGACGCCGCCACCTACGAGCGCTGGTACGGCACGCCGCACCCGGCGCCCGCCTGGCTGGGCCGCTTCACCTACGGCCTGCCCGAACTGCACCGCGAGGCCATCCGCGAGGCGCCCTACGTCAGCGGCGTGGGCTGCAACGCCACCGCCGTGAACCTGGCCCTGCTGCCGCTGGTCCGCGCGGGCGTGCTGGATGCGCCGCGCGGTGTGATCGCCGAGGTCAAGGCCGGGTCGTCGGAGGGCGGCAACGAGGCGAGCGCCGCCAGCCACCACCCGGAAAGGAGCGGCGCAGTCCGCTCGTTCGCGCCGGTCGGCCACCGGCACACCGCCGAAGTACAGGCGGCGCTCGGCCTGGACGCCGTCCATCTCTCGGTCACGTCCATTGACCTGGTGCGCGGGGCGCTAGCGACCTGCCACGCCTTCCTGCGCGAACCGCTGCGCGACCGCGACCTGTGGCGCATCTACCGGCAGACATACGGTGGCGACCCGTTCGTGCGCATCGTCCACCACCGTGACGGCATCTACCGCCACCCCGAACCCAAGATCCTGGCGGGCAGCAACCACGCCGACGTGGGCTGGGCACTGGACGAAACGACGGGCCGCATCGTGGCCCTCTGCGCCCTCGACAACCTGATGAAGGGCGCGGCGGGCACGGCGGTGCAGTGCCTCAACCTGATGTGCGGCTTCGCGGAGAACGCCGGGTTGGGCTTCCCCGGCCTGCACCCGGTCTAGCAGCCCGCCAACCAGAACTTGTCATTCTGAGCGCAGCGAAGAATCTCCGTCTCGGTGCCCAAACGACGAGACTCTGAGCGGAGCGAAGAGTGACAATCTACCTTTGATAGACTACTAGCGGCAGAGAGGAAAACAACGATGTATGTCGTGAAGATGGGCGGCGCCGCCGATGTCAGTGCGGCGGCGATTTGCGCCGACCTGGCCGCCCTCCAGGCGGCGGGCCAGCAGGTAGTGCTGATCCACGGCGGCTCCGACGAGACCAACCGGCTCGCGGATGCGCTGGGCCACCCGCCGCGCTTCGTCACCTCGGTCTCCGGCCACACCAGCCGGGTCACGGAC